>CAITYI010000136.1 GCA_903896585.1 uncultured bacterium | reverse complement strand
GGTGCCGTGAACTGCGTGCGCAAATCAAAATTGGCAATCGGTAAATTCGCACTGGCGATCTGCATTGATTCTTTCCAAATGGGTCCGGGGAAGGTGCCGCCGAATACCTGTCGGTAGTAGGTGCCATTAATCGTGATGTCTTTGAGCGGGAAGGCGAACCCGCCCCGTGGGTCACCCACCCACACGGCCGCGGCCACCTGGGGCGTGTAGCCCGCAAACCACACGGCAGCCGACTCATTGGTCGTTCCCGTCTTGCCGGCAACGGGCCGGTCACCCAAACTCATGGCGGCACCAGTGCGCCCGGAAATATTCCCGTCAACCACACCGTTCAACATGAAGGTCACACCGTCTGCCACCCCGCGATCCAGAATTTGTTGGCAGTTGCCATCGGGAATGGGTAGGCGAGCGCCATCGCGATCCCGAATTTCAACGATTGACACCGGTTCGCAGTAGCGGCCATGGGCAGCGAAAGTGGCATAAGCATTCGCAACGGCAAGGGGCGACACTTCCATGGAACCCAATGTGAACGAGGGGACCCGCAGGAGCGGATCACCGTTACCCAGCGTGACGCCGAGTGATTCGGCGATATCAACTGTTCGACAAATTCCCACCCGCTCTTCTAAGGCCATGAAGTACGTGTTGGTGGAGTACGCCGTTGCTTGGGGCATGTTGAGCGTTCCAGAAGTTGTGGAGTTACGAACCGTGACCGGTTCGAATGGCGCCCCGGTCTCACAGTTCACAAAATTTTTGAAGGTAGCCGGGCTGGGCGCGCTGATGAATTCACTCGGTGACACACCCGCTTCCAGGGCTGCGGCGAGAGTGAAAACCTTGAAAGTAGAACCGGCCTGCATACCAGCGGTGCCACCAATGTCTTGATTGACGTTGTAGTTGTAGGTGGTCTTGCCCTTGCCGGTTGTTCCCCATGTGCGGTTTTGGGTCATGGCCAAAATTTTTCCGGTCCCGGGTTCGATCATGCTGATGGCAGCTGCCTTACCGCTGTCATCTGTTGGGGGAATCGCCGTGTTGACCACCTCGGTGACTTGATTTTGCACGGCAGGGTCAATGGTGGTTGTGATGGTGTAACCACCACGACGGAGAAACTTCTCGCGCTCCTCGGGTGTTTCACCAAATTCCGGATTGGTGCGAATCGTTTGGATTACATAATCACAGAAAAAGGGTGCGTAACTGGATGTGCAACCGTTGGCAACTTCGGTGGGATTCACGGTCGCATCCACCGGAGTCGCTTTCGCTTCTTCTGCGGCGCTCGGGGTGATGTATCCCAGGGCCGCCATGCGAGATAAAACGACATTGCGTCGCTCTTGTGCGAGTCCAGGGTTACGCAATGGGTCGAATGCGGTGGGTCGCTGCACAATCCCAGCTAAGGTTGCGGCTTCAACGAGCGTGAGGTTCGCGGCAGGTTTTGAAAAGTATCGACGGGCCGCCGCCTCAATGCCGTATGCGCCGGATCCGAAATACGCAATATTGAGGTAGCGCGACAGAATCTCACTTTTGGTGAAGCGCTTTTCCAAGGCAAGGGCGTAGCGAACTTCTTTGATCTTTCGCGTTGAGTTATCGCCGCGAGCGGCTTCAAGTTCCGCCGGTGTGGCCGCCTGATTGACCAAAACATTTTTGACGTACTGCATGGTCAGGGTGGATGCGCCTTCGGAGATCTCACCGCTGCTGGCATTGGAGGCAAATGCGCGGACAATTCCGCGGAAATCCACGCCATTGTGTTCCAGGAATCGGGAATCCTCCACGGCAATTGTCGCCTGCCGCATGATTGGGGCGATGCTGTCCAATGGAACTTCGACGCGATTCTGGTAATACAGGGTGGCCAGGACCGAGCCGTCGGCCGCCAGAATCACGCTGCGCTCGGGGAGCGGCGGGGTATTGAGTTCATCGGGGAGGGACTCAAAATCCCGAACTACATCGCGGGTCAGGACCCCGAGGCTCCCGGCAAAGGGCACCACCATGAGCCCCACCAAGGCTCCGGAGAGGATCGCAACGACCGCAATGGCGGCGATCCGGGTCACAATCCCTCGGGGGGTGCGGTGTTCGCGGGTCACAGGCATCAGACGTCAAGGGTATGTCCGATGTTCCCGATTCCCAACGACCGGGGCGTACTTTGTGACAACTTTCCCGAATAGAAAAAGTATTGACTCAGCGCCGGGGAGTCGACATAGTTCAGAGGTACGAATGAACCACTCGGCTGGTAGGCGCAACGTGAGATTCGCCCATCAGGGGACATTCGGCTCGGAGCGATCCTTCGAATTTTGGACTAATTCACCGCTGGAGCTGAGGAGATCATTTTTCAATGTCTATCGCCACTGAATGGGCCGCCCGCGCGGCCTGCCGGACCACCGACCCCGACACCCTCTTTGTTCAAGGAGCAGCGCAAAATCGAGTCAAGGCAATTTGCCTCGGTTGCGATGTCCGCACCGAATGCCTCTCCGATGCCTTGGACAATCGAGTTGAATTCGGGGTGTGGGGTGGGATGACCGAGCGTGAGCGTCGCGCATTACTGCGCCGTCGCCCAAATGTTTCTTCGTGGCGGACTCTGCTCATGAGTGCACAAACTGAGTACGAGCGGCAGACACTGCTCAGCAGTACTGACCGAGCTTCTTAAGGTTAATTCACCGGTTCGGCTCGCATGCGTTTTTAGCGTTCACCAATTGGTGTGCTGAGCAAGTGCGGTGCCCACCGAACGCAGGCCATCTAAATCGTGGATGTCTTCGGCCATTGCGGGGACTGAAATAATGGGCACCCCAGGGTGGGCGCCCTCGAACCTTTGAATCAGGTGCTTGTGACGAGCCTTGATTTGCATTCGTTCGGCATGTAACTCCAAAAGAGCTACCGCTAGTGCGTTGTCCGAACCCGTGGCTCGCAGAGTCTGGGCGGCCGCCGCTATTTGTTCTTCGGTTAAGTCGGTGTGATCGACATCTTGAACCCGATTCAGCACCAGCCCGGCGAGCGGCATGTTGTCTTTTTGAAGACGTTCCACAAAAAATGATGCCTCACGTAATGCATCGCGCTCCGGAGCGGCCACCACCAGAAACCTGGTACCTGGTTGCTTGAGTAGTTCATAGGTGGCATCGGCACGTTCGCGAAATCCGCCAAACGTGGTGTCGATAGCGGCAACAAATGTGCCAATGTCAGACAAAACCTGAGCACCAAGAATTTTACTCAGCACATTGGTAAAGATTCCAAACCCCAACGCAGCGATTCGGCCGATTGCATTGCCGGCACCACGAGCGGGTGCGGTGAGTATTCGAATGAACCGGCCATCAAGGAATGAACCTAAACGTGCCGGCGCATCGAGGAAATCTAAGGCATTTCGAGAAGGCGGTGTATCGACGATAATGAGATCCCACTCACCGGAGTTACTGTGTAATTGCCCGAGTTTCTCCATGGCCATGTACTCCTGGGTCCCGGCAAAAGACGAAGATAAGGCCTGATAAAACGGGTTGCTCAAAATTTGTTGGGCACGCTCTGGGTCGGCATGGGATTCGACTACTTCATCAAATGTGCGTTTCATGTCGAGCATCATGGCGCTCAAAGTTCCGCCGGAAACTCCCAGAACAGGTCGCGGTGTGTTATCCAATTCGGTGAGACCCATGGCTTGTGCCAACCGCCGGGCTGGATCAATTGTGAGTACACACACATTGCGCCCCAACTCAGCGGCCCGCACACCTATTGCGGCAGCGGTTGTTGTCTTTCCCACACCACCGGCGCCGGTGCAGACAATAATGTGAATGGAGGGGTCGGTTAAGAGGGAATCAATATCAAATGACTTCATGATGTGACACCTGCGTCCCGCATAACCCGCGCTAGTTCATAGAGGGCACTGAGATCGATTCCCGAGGCAATGAGCGGAAGAGTCACCATGGGGAGATTCAAGTCCGAGAGGCGCGCTAACTCACGCTGCTCTAATTCCACCCGTCGAGAGTGATCCTCCGCCTCCCGTTCAAGAACGGCAACCAACCTCGGAGTATCGATACCGACCAGTGCAAGGCTTGCCGCGATCTGGTCGCTATTTAAGTTGTGTTCCAGGGCTGCACCGCGCTGGGTTTCGTCTAAACGCGGCGGGCGCATCAGGTTGACAAAAATCCCACCTACGGGAAGCTTATTTGCCCGCAAATCCCCAATACCGTCAATTGTTTCTTGTACGGGCATTTCTTCCAGCAAAGTCACCAGGTGGATGGCCGTTTGATCAGATGCGATGACATTCATGACCGAATCCGCGTGGTTTTTTATTGGCCCGACTTTGGCAAGACCAGAAACTTCAGAATTCACATTGAGAAAGCGTGTGATGCGTCCAGTAGGTGGAGCATCCATCACTACGTAGTCGTAAGCATTCTTTGCATTTTTCTCCTTGCGCTTAACAACTTCGACGGCTTTTCCAGTGAGGAGAACATCGCGCAAGCCGGGCGCAATAGTGGTTGCAAAATCAATGGCACCCATTTTGCTCAGTGCGGATCCGGCCCGGCGCATCCGGTAAAACAATTCGAGGTAGTCCAAGAGGGCATCTTCGGTATCAACGGCCAGAGCCCACACTTCACCATTGCCCGGGGCAACAGCGACCCTTCTTTCTTCATAGGGCAACGGTGGGACATCGAAAAGTTGGGCGATACCTTGTCGACCTTCTACCTCCATGAGAAGTACCCGGTGACCGTCAGTGGCCAGTGCGATGGCCAGCGCTGCAGCCACGGTTGTTTTGCCGGTGCCGCCTTTGCCGGTTACTACATGCAGGGTGACATTGGGCCACTGTTCGGGCGCGTTTCCAGGCGCGTGCCCAGGCGCGTGCCTAGGCATGTATCCGGGCTCAGGGTGCATTGCTTCACCTTAACTAATGAACAACCATTACGCTCATGGCATGACTTCATGGGAATACGCCACCGTGCCATTGCTCATCCACGCCACCAAGCAAATACTGGATACGTGGGGTGAAGACGGCTGGGAACTTGTTCAGGTGGTGCCTGGTCCAAATCCGGACAACATGGTCGCCTATCTCAAAAGGCAGAAGGGCTAATTCCATGTCACTAGTTGAAGATCGGTTGGCCGAATTAGGTCTGGTTGTTCCCGAGGTGGCGGCACCCGTTGCTTCTTATGTACCCGCCGTGATCTCCGGATCACATGTGTATACATCGGGTCAACTCCCCATGGTCGCGGGAACGCTCGCTGCCACCGGACGCCTCGGTGCAGAGATTGACCCGGAAGAGGGTGCTCGCCTTGCTGAGATTTGCGCCCTCAATGCCATTGCTGCCGTCAAGAGTGTTCTCGGCGACCTGGATCGAGTTATTCAGGTGGTTCGAGTGACCGGATTCGTTTCAAGTGTTCCAGAATTTTATGGTCAGCCCGCGGTCATTAACGGTGCGAGCAACCTACTTGGCAAAGCATTCAATGGTCCGCACTCACGTTCGGCGGTAGGGGTGGCGGTGCTGCCACTCAATGCACCCGTTGAGGTGGACATGATTGTGGAGTTCAAATAACACGTGAGTGATCACGTGACCTCGAGAATGACGGTTCAGGAACGTATTGACTCCGTCGCTCGAGGTGACAATCGTTGGGAAATTCCACCAGCATTGCCGGCGGCGACCGTTGTGATTCTGCGACCACACGAGGACATGAATTCCGCATTTGATGTCGCAATGCTTCGCAGAGCAGCCACCATGGAGTTTGCTCCTCACATGGCGGTTTTTCCAGGCGGCAAGGTTGATGCTGTTGACCATGCTTTTGCCGACCCGATCCTGGCCTGCGCTATTCGCGAGGTGCGCGAGGAAGTGGACATTCACATGGTCGAATTGACTCGGTGGGATCATTGGATTACTCCCGAGATTGAATCCATGCGTTATGACGTGCACTTCTTTTTGGGAGTCGTGCCCTCTGATACATCAGGTAATTTATGCACAACGGAAGCGGTAGAAATGTTGTGGACCACACCCCAAGATGGACTACGCCGCTCCCAAGACGGTTCACTTCCCATGCTGCACCCGACCCAATTTGTTTTGCAGGAGTTAGCCGCTGCCTCTGGGGTTGGGGAGTTAATTCAATTGGCCGAGCAACGCACAATCTTCCCTCGGCTACCCCGCCCAGCCCTCAATGAGGATCGCACCATTCGTTGGGATTTGTTTAATGCTTACACAATGGAGGTCGTCAATCGCGGGGTTACCAAAGCTCGCATGGAAACATCGGGAGAGGAAATCGCGTGACTGATTCGACTGCTAGTCCCTGGGTCGGTGGCGCGGTTGCCGACGGAATTTACTGTGTGCTCGCTCCCAATCCTTCGCCCTGGACACTGGAAGGAACAAATACCTGGATTATTGGTTCGGATAGTGGTTCCAGTGTGGTTATTGACCCGGGTCCGGCAGATGCGGGGCACCTGCAGCGAGTGGCCGATTCGGTTCCCGGGAATATCCGAGCAATTATTTTGACCCATGCACATATTGACCACGCTGAAGGTGCTCCAGATTTGGCTGAGTTGCTAGCTGTTCCAGTGATTTCCCAGCGAGAAATCGATGGCCTAGACCTGGGTGACGCGACGCTGCGAATGCATCCGACACCCGGACACAGTTCCGACAGTGTCTGCATCACGGTCTCGAATGCGAGTGGTCGGTATTTGCTTACGGGTGACACCTTGCTCGGCCGCGGCACGACATTGGTCGCGCACCCAGATGGCCGACTTGATGAATATTTCGATTCACTCCGATACTTACATGATCACTGCATCAATGAACAGATTGATTTATTGCTTCCCGGACACGGCCCAATATCCAGCACCCCGGTCGCCTTGATTGAGTTTTATGAGCAGCACCGTAAGGATCGCCTTGAACAGGTGCGGGCCGCGGTGGCATCTGGGTTTAACACGGTTCAAGAGGTTACCGAGATTGTGTACCAGGATGTGGATCCGTCTGTGTTACCAGCGGCAGAGCTCACCGTTGCGGCGCAGCTGGAATATTTGCGAAGTCGCTAGCGGGCGCGTTTGCCCAGGCGGTCAACATCGAGGATAAGCACCTGGCGGGATTCCAATTGAATCCAACCACGCTGCGCGAAATCAGCTAG
>CAITYI010000135.1 GCA_903896585.1 uncultured bacterium | reverse complement strand
GGTTGCTGATCCCAGCCCAACTCGAAATAGCATTCATCTGAGATCAGAACAATGCTTTGGGATTGTGCCCATTGCACCAGTTCGGTCAGTCGCCCTTTACTGAGAACCGAACCCGTGGGATTAGATGGAGAGTTGATCCAGACAATGGACGGCTTCGGCGAATGATTCTCAGGTGAATCGGTCGCAATAACACGGGCGCCGGTGGCAATTGCCCCCACTGCATAAGTGGGATACGCGATCTCTGGAATCACAACAGTGTCGCCAACTCCGACACTCAAAAGATTCGGCAGGGCCGCAACAATTTCCTTCGATCCGACGGTCGGCATGAACGAGGTGTTCGCAGGCGCATTCAATACCCGCTGCATCCAGCCGCTCACCGTTTCGGCAAGTTCCGGGATGCCGGCCGTTGTGGGGTAACCGGGTGCATTGGAATGGGCGGCGAGAGCTGCTCTGACTACCTCCGGGGTCGGATCCACCGGTGTACCCACCGACAGATCTACGGCACCGCCAATGTTCTGGCGAGCTCGCTCAACGTAGGGGGCAAGTTGATCCCATGGGAAATCAGGAAGACCGGACCAACGGTCCACGTGGCTGCTCACTATGTTCGCTATTACTCGGTCGCTTTTACTCGGTCGCTATTTACTCGAGAGACTATTTATTTATCGTGTTGCTGAGGCGGAACGCTAGCCAGTAATGGGGCATCAAATTTTTGACCTTCTAGCTTGGATGCTCCGCCAGGAGAGCCCAATTCGGCAAAGAACTCAGCATTTGCTGCCGTGTAATCCTTCCACTCCGATGGAACGTCGTCTTCGTAATAGATGGCTTCAACCGGACACACCGGTTCGCACGCTCCGCAGTCCACGCATTCGTCAGGCTGGATGTACAGCATGCGTTCGCCTTCGTAAATGCAATCAACCGGACATTCCTCGATACAGGACTTGTCCTTGAGATCGACACAAGGAAATGCGATGACGTAAGTCACCCTCGCCTCCAAAATTACTTAGGTCCCAGTTGATGAGACTCATGGATAAATCAAGTGTACTTGCATGCACAACTTACACAGTTGATGTGACCAGCGCACGACGAGTCCCACCCACGAGTCCCACCCACGAGTTTCGCTTCCGACTGGTTTATCCCTAGGCTAAGGACATGCGCCTGTATGACACCATGTCCAGGTCAGTGCGCCCGGTGGAGACTTCCAACCCACGTCTGGCCCGGATTTACTCTTGCGGCCCAACGGTTTATCGGGATGCACATGTTGGAAATATGCGAACTTTTTTGGTCACCGACCTCATTGCCCGGGGACTTCGCTATCAAAACTATCGCACCCTCGTTGTCCAAAACATCACTGACGTGGGGCACATGGCAAATGACACAGGACTCGGCGATGTCGTGGACTTTGATCCCGATGAAGGCCAAGCCGATACCGAGGACAAGGTTCTTGCCCAGGCCAGTCGGACGGGCAAGTCCGCGCAAGAAATCACGGCGCACTACGAAAAAGCTTTCCACAAGGATCTAGCCGCTCTCAATATCTATCCGGCTGATCACTACCCAAAAGCAAGTGAATCAATTGACTCCATGATCGCTCTCATTGGGCAGTTGTTGGAATCCGGCCACGCGTATGTGGGCCACGACAAATCTGTGTATTTCAATGCCCGATCATTTCCCACCTACGGTGCACTCAGCGGTAACCGGCTTGACCAACTCAAGCCAGGGCACCGATTTGAGGTCCACGAAACGGAGTCAGCGAAGGAGTTTCACGCGGATTGGGCTTTGTGGAAAGTCGCCGGCAGCGATCGAACTCAACTCACCTGGGACACCCCCTGGGGTCGGGGATTTCCCGGTTGGCACACCGAATGCAGCGCCATGAGTCTGGATCTCCTTGGCAATGCAATCGACATCCACACTGGGGGAATTGATTTGCGGTTCCCCCACCATGAAGATGAACGCGCCCAATCGAATTCCTCTGCCGGTCGTGAGGTGGTTAACCATTGGGTGCACGCAGAGCATCTGCTCTTCGAAAATCGAAAAATGAGCAAGTCAGCCGGCAACGTTGTTTTG
>CAITYI010000134.1 GCA_903896585.1 uncultured bacterium | reverse complement strand
GGGTGCCGGTTCGCTCAGAGATGTTATTGCGTTCCCCAAAACTGGTGGAGGACATGATCCACTGACAGGTGCGCCCACGTCTATCACAGCCGCGCAGCGTAAAGAGGCTGGGATAGATGCAAAGCCGAACTCCGAATAGAAACCTTTACGCGTTTAAGTGGCCGATTTCTTCAGCCATGCCAACCAATAGGCTTATTTCATGAGCCTGTTTGACTCTGGATTCACGTCTCCATTGGCAGTTCGCATGCGACCTCGGTCCTTTGAAGATTTAGTGGGTCAGTCGCAAGCGCTATTGCCGGGTGGGCCTATTCAGCAACTAATCACGGGAAATTCAACTGTTTCGGTCATCCTGTGGGGTCCTCCCGGATCTGGGAAAACCACAATTGCCAACCTTCTTTCGATTCACACCGACAGTAAATTCCAAGAACTTTCTGCCGTGACGGCTGGAGTGCGAGATGTACGTGCGGTAATCGATTCAGCACGTGAGCAGCAAAGTTTGTATTCCCGAGGAACCGTATTATTCATTGACGAGGTCCATCGGTTCAGTAAGTCGCAGCAAGATGCACTCCTGCCTGCCGTCGAGAATGGTTGGGTCACTTTAATTGCAGCAACAACTGAGAACCCCAGTTTTTCTGTGATTTCGCCACTTCTGTCACGTAGCGTTGTCGTGAAGTTGGAGTTATTGGATGAAAGTTCGATCACATTGCTCGTGCAGAGAGCTGTTGAGTCTGAGAGAGGATTAAAAAGTGAGTTCGTCCTTGATCCGTTGGCGCTTCAATCACTCGTTCAGGCCAGCGGTGGCGATGCTCGACGAGCGCTGACCGGCTTAGAGGCATCATCGAACTCAGCTCGTTCACGGGCAAGTTCAATAATCAGCGCAGAAGATGTCCAAACTGCCGTTGCGTATGTGGCCATCAATTACGACAAGGACGGCGACTCACACTACGACGTCATCAGTGCCTTTATCAAATCTGTTCGCGGGAGTGACCCTGATGCCGCATTACATTATTTGGCTCGAATGTTGCACGGGGGTGAAGATCCCCGATTTATTGCACGACGACTTATGATTTTGGCAAGTGAAGATATCGGATTGGCTGACTCAACTGTCCTGCCAGCCTGCGTTGCAGCTGCCCAATCAGTTGCAATAGTTGGTATGCCTGAGGCCCAAATAATCCTTGCGCACGTCACGATACTTTCCTCCTTGGCTCCGAAATCCAACAGCGTGGTCTTGGCGATCAATTCCGCAATGGCCGATGTCCAAAGTGGGCGTGTTGGATCAGTGCCTAATCATTTACGCGATGGTCACTACAAGGGGGCCGAAAGCTTGGGTCACGGAGTGGGTTATCAATACCCACACGACAATGAAAGTGGAGTCGCTCCGCAGAGTTACCTCCCAGATCTTCTCGCGAAAACCGACTATTACCACCCAAGTACCCACGGCGCTGAAGAAAGGTGGGCAGGGATTGCCAAGCGCCTCAAGGAGATGCGAACCGGACGCTCGTTAGACTGAGGCATGCGCAGATTGGTATGGGTATCCCTCGGTGCGGCGGGAGGAATTCTTGTTTATCGGAAAGCGCAGGAAATGATCAGTGTCGCAAAAGATAAAGGCGTGCTGCTCACCGTAACTGACACAACCACCGCCATTAAGGAATTCGCCCAGGGTGCCGGACAGCAGATTAATCGACTGAAGGACACTCCTACTCCTGTTCATTCAATAACAGGCATGGCGGCTGCAACAGTTCGCTCACAGCCCAAGCAATAGTTACTCGCCCCTGTAGGGGTTTTTCATTGAGGGAGAGTTACATGGATTCCGCAGAGATCCGATCGCGATTTCTGGCATTTTTTGCCGAACGTGGGCACGAGATTATTCCGTCAGCATCTCTATTACTTGATGATCCCACTCTCTTATTTGTCAATGCAGGCATGGTTCCGTTCAAACCATATTTTCTAGGTGAGGCACCACCGCCGTACGCTCGAGCCACCAGTGTGCAAAAAGTTGTTCGGACGTTAGACATTGAAGAAGTAGGAAAGACGACCAGACATGCGTCATTTTTTCAAATGGCCGGAAATTTCTCATTCGGTGATTACTTCAAAGAAAAAGCCATACCACTGGCGTGGGAGTTGTTAACGACCGATGTAACCGAGGGTGGGTATGGGTTCGATCCACGTCGCCTGTGGGTGACCGTCTACGAAGATGACGATGAAGCGGAAAGAATCTGGCATGAAGTGGTAGGTGTGCCCCATGATCGAATTCAACGTAGAGGGATGCTGGACAACTATTGGTCCATGGGCGTTCCAGGCCCCTGTGGCCCGTGCTCGGAGATCTACTATGACCGCGGTCCGGCTTATGGCAAAGAGGGCGGACCCATCGCAGATGAAAATCGCTACTTAGAAGTATGGAATCTGGTCTTCATGCAATTTGCCCGCGGTGACGGCCCCGGCAAAGAGGGGTATCCAATTCTGGGGGAATTGCCGGCAAAGAACATTGATACCGGCATGGGCCTTGAGCGAATGGCCGCGATTCTCCAAGGTGTGGACAATATTTACGAAATTGACACCACGCGAGGCATCTTGGATGCGGCCTGCGCCATTGCGGGTGTGACCTATGGAATTAATGAGAATCACGACATTTTGCTTCGTGTGATCGCGGATCACTCGCGAACGTGTGTCTTCTTGATCTCCGACGGAGTCGTTCCAGGCAATGAGGGTAGAGGCTACGTGCTTCGCAGGCTCATGCGACGAGTGATTCGGAATATGCGACTGTTGGGTGCTGAGGAGCCCGCGATGCAGGAACTTGCCGAAGCAGCAATATTCGCCATGGCACCGCAATACCCGGAACTTAATGATTCAAAAAACAGGATTGTGAGCGTGGTGAATGCAGAAGAACTTTCATTCCGTCAGACGCTGAGCACGGGTTCCCAATTATTTGAGCAGGCCGCTGAGCAAACCCGAGTTTCGGGGTCAAAGGTATTGTCGGGGGAACGCGCATTTGCGTTACATGACACCTTCGGATTTCCCATTGACTTAACCATGGAAATGGCCGCCGAAGCTGGTCTTGAAGTGGACCGCCAAGAATTTACCCGGCTGATGGGTGAGCAACGAACACGTGCGAAAGCCGATTCAATAGCTCGCAAAAGTGATTTTGCGGCTACAACAGCGTATAAAGAAATCTTGACCACCGGCGGACTAAACACCTTTTTGGGATACACAGAAACTGTGAGTGAATCTAAAGTGACCGGTCTAGTAGTCCAAGGCGAAGCCGTTCCCGCAGTTTCCGTGGGAATGCAGGTTGAGGTGATACTGAACCGAACACCTTTTTACGCGGAGTCGGGTGGTCAACTCGGTGATCATGGCGATATTCGAACATCGAACGGGGCGAATATCCGAGTAACCGATGTTCAGTCTCCTGTCCCCGGACTGTTCCTGCATCGAGGTGAAGTGACAACCGGAGAATTTACACTCGGTGACGAGGTAATCGCTGTCGTGGATGTAGAGCGTCGGAAGGCAATATCGAGGGCGCACACAGCAACCCATATGGTTCATCGAGCATTTCGCGAGCGGTTGGGTGAAACGGCAACCCAAATGGGTTCAGAAAACTCACCCGGACGTTTTCGATTCGACTTTCCAAGCCCAGAGCCAGTGTCAGCGCAAGCTTTACAGGATGTCGAACAAAACGTGAATGCCATGCTGATTGAGGATTTGGAGGTGCATGCGCAAGTCATGACTCAGGCTGAGGCGCACTCCATGGGTGCCATGGCATTGTTTGGTGAAAAATACGGGCCCGAGGTTCGGGTGATTTCGGTGGGGGATTGGGCCCATGAGCTATGTGGGGGTACCCATGCTCAACGTTCTGGACAATTGGGCCTTGTCACCTTTCTGAGCGAAGGTTCGATCGGTGCGGGAGTTCGCCGGGTCGAAGCACTCGTTGGAGCGGACGCCTATCGATTCATGGCTAATGAGCATATCTTGGTGAATCAATTAACGGAACTTTTAAAGGTTCCAGGCAGCCAGCTAGTTGAGCGAATCGAGAAAACCCTGGTGAGCCTCAAAGACGCGGAAAAGACAATCATTGCGCAAAAGCGTGCCGCGATAAGTGCGGATTTTGATTCGATCGTGGGATTACCGGATGTTATCAAGGGTGTATCAATATGGGCATTCTGTGCTCCCACTGAAGTTGATTCCCAGGGACTTCGTGAGCTTGCCCAGCGAATCACTTCATCCTCGGCTCAGCCGACTGCATGCCTGGCCATGGCCGTTGAAGGGGAAAAAGTCTTGGTGGTTGCGGGAGCCAATTCTGGTGCGATCGATATAGGAGTGACTGCCCAAAGGGTCTTACAGTCTGCACTTGCTGAGTTAGGCGGCAGGGGTGGCGGGAAGGACGATTTTGCTCAAGGTTCGGGCTCTAATGTCTCTGGCATCCAGGCTGCTATCGAAAAAACCAAAATCAGCCTGCAAAGCGCATAACCAATGGGAGTTCGGATTGCTTTTGATGTAGGCAGCGTTCGAATTGGAGTGGCCACTTCTGATCTTGGGGGCATTCTGGCTAGTCCTCAGGCCGCGATTCCTGCCGGAGACTATTCAATTGCGGCAGCCTTGCGACTTGTTCACGAGTATTCGGCACAGGAAATAGTTGTGGGTTTACCCAAGACACTCCAAGGCAAGGACAGTGCATCTACCGAGTTGGCTCGAACATGGGCATGTCAATTGGAGGATCAGGCAAAACTTCCAGTTATTCTCGTCGATGAAAGGTTCACAACGGTTCAAGCACAGAATTCATTCCGTGACATGGGTCTTAGCGTTAAGAAGACTCGCTCACGAATAGATAGCGCTGCCGCTGCTGTACTTCTGCAGAGTTATCTAGACACGTGTTCCGATAAATGACATGACTTCAGCAAAAGTAGGAAGGGGTTCCTCGGGTGACAACTCTGAATGAGCTCTTTACCGAAGATCCGCTACCTCCCTCCCGCCATTCCAAGACCTGGGGAAGGCGAACAGTTGTGATTGCCTTAGTCGTGGGAGTGGCAGCTCTTTTAGCGGGAGTCATCGCCGCCTTTACGGGTGGCTCAGAATCGAATGATTACGAAGGGGAAGGCGCCGGCTCGGTCGCAATTGTCGTTGCTCGCGGAGACAGTCTCACCACTATTGGGAATACTTTGGCTGCTGCAAATGTCATCAAGTCAGCACAAGCGTTTGTAGATGCTGCCGAGGTTAATGAAATGAGTACGAGCATTGGCCCGGGCAGATACACGCTACGAGAACAGATGAGTGGGAGTTCAGCACTGGCGCTCATGCTAGATCCAATCTCACGGACGGATTCTCGGTTGATTCTGCGAGAAGGACTTCGCCTTGATCAAACACTTGATCTCGCAGCAACTGCAACGGACCTACCATTGAGCGAGTTCCAAGAGGTAGTCGAAAATACCGACCAGCTCCCACTTCCTGATTGGGCAGACTCAAGGCCCCAAGGTTTCATGTTCCCCGCTACCTATGAATTGGCAGGGGACGAAACTGCAGAGAGTGTCATTGAGATGCTCGTCAATAGATTCAATCAAAGTGCAATAAATGTTCGACTGGAGTCGAGGGCCACAGCCGTGGGCAAGTCGCCATATGAAGTATTGATCATCGCCTCGCTACTCGAAGCCGAATTGATTCCTGAAGATTTCGCAAAAGGTGCCGCAGTTGTCTATAACCGACTAGAGGCTGGCATGCCACTGCAATTTGACTCCACGGTGTCCTACGCCTTAGGAATCCAAGAGTTGCAATTGGATGCAGAGCAGCTGAAAACTGAATCACCGTACAACACGTACCAAGTAAAGGGCCTGCCACCAACACCCATTAATTCACCCGGCGAGGCAGCAATTGAGGCTGCACTCTCACCAGCAAAGGGCAATTGGTTGTATTTCGTGGCCGTCAACCCAGACACGAGGGAGACGAAATTCGCCAAGACCTATGACCGGTTTTTGGAACTTAAGCAAATCTACCGGGAGTTTCTCGAATCAAATGGAAATTGACCTCGTAACCCGGAGGGAATCGCGGTACCGGGCTGCGGTTCTTGGACATCCAATATCGCACTCGCTATCTCCCGCTTTGCACTGCGCCGTATTCAAAGAGTATGAACTCGATTGCTCATACAGTGCCATCGATGTTACTGAGGACCAATTGGCGGAATTCATATCCCGAATGGACGCGAGTTGGGTTGGGCTCTCACTCACCATGCCGTTAAAGGAAAAAATCTTGGAATTGATTGGTGGGCATAATGAACTTGTTCGTCTCACCCAATCCGCGAACACCGTCTATCGATTGCCATCCGGAGATCTCGCATTAGAAAATACCGATATTTTTGGTATAGAAAACGCAGTACGCGAATCTGGGTTTCAGCTGGCCGACCAGGTACTCATCATTGGGTCAGGTGCCACAGCACGAAGTGCAGTCGTCGCGGCACACAACCTTGGAGCCAAGACAATCAAGGTCCAAGCTCGCAATGCTCTCGGTCGTCAAACTCTGGTAAATCTGATTAGTGAACTTGGTTCACCGGCCTCATCAGGTGACATCGACCTTGCCGAAATTCATGAATTCGATCTAGTAATCAGCACCGTGCCACCTGGATCCTTACAGCTTGGTGACATGTTCTTGGCGGCAAGTTCGAACGCAACGCTTTTGGACGTCACCTACAGCCCTTGGCCGTCCGCGATAGCACGTATGTGGCCAAATCAACACATTGTCAGTGGCATGGAAATGCTTCTTTGGCAGGCTACCCGCCAAGTGGAATTGTTTTACGGGGTGAGTGCTCCAGTTGGCGTGATGCGAACGGCACTAGTCGGGAGTTAACTAGGCGGGAATTAGTTCTGAGTTATCCACACCCGAAATATTCAAGGTGCCCCATTTCGTCATCAGCCCAAACAATGGGTTGATGGATTTGCTGGAATTTATTGTTCTGGGACTAACGTGGGCATGGTTTCTCGGCACCGGTCTTGTCCTGACCAAATGGGATGTTCGGGAGCGTCGGCTGCCCAACAGACTCGTTGCCCTGGCTCTCGTTGGCGGACTCATTGGATTTTCAATTTTGTCAGCGATCGAACAATCTTGGATCTCTCTTGCGCGAGGAGCGATGGGTGCAGCGTTGTGTGTTCTCGTGTTTTCACTGATTCACATACTGGGCGGTATGGGCATGGGAGATGTCAAATATTCGGCCGTGATCGGCCTGTACCTAGGGTGGCTTAGTTGGGAGAGCATCTATTGGGGGGTATTCATCGCATTCGCACTTGCGGCCTGCGCCGTGGCAGTGAGTGCCGTACGCCGAAAACCCCAGCGCACAATTGCTTTTGGCCCCTTCATGACTCTGGGCACAGTTGTGACCGTCGCAATATTCTCCTGGTAGGCGGCGTCCAGCAAAAAAGGTTTCCCCAAGCACCCGAGAGTGGGACGCTTAATGGCAGTTTCGAGTCTGACAGGATAGGGGCATGGTTGATCGATTGCGATGGCTGACTGCCGGCGAATCACATGGTCCTGCCTTGACGGCGATCATTGAAGGTGTACCTGCCGACATCGCCATCACCACCGCTGACATTGACCAAGAATTGGCGCGCCGTCGCTTGGGTGTAGGTCGCGGTGCCCGGATGAAATTCGAACAAGATGCCGTCACCATCAAGGGTGGGGTGCGCCATGGTCGCACCATGGGAGGTCCTATTGCGATTGAGGTCGCCAATTCCGAGTGGCCGAAATGGGACAGAATTATGAGCCCCGATCCAGTTAATCCCGATGAAATCGCGAATCTCGCGCGAAATGCGCCGTTGACTCGGCCCCGCCCGGGACACGCCGACATGGTGGGTATGCAGAAATTTGGTTTCGACGATGCCAGACCCGTTTTAGAACGGGCCAGTGCCCGAGAGACGGCAGCCCGGGTGGCATTGGGTGCGGTCGCCCGACAATTTTTACGGCAGGTTGCAAATATCGAATTGGTGAGTCATGTCGTGCAAATAGGTAGCGTTACCAGCTCAGGAACAGCAACCCCATCAGATGCGGAATCTATTGATTCCAATCCAGTTCGCTGCCTTGACCCGATTGCCGCTGAGGCCATGGAAGCCGAAATATCGGCCGCCCACCGCGATGGCGACACCCTCGGTGGGGTTGTGGAAGTTGTGGTCACCGGATTGCCCCCAGGACTCGGTAGTCACACCCATTGGGATCGGCGATTGGACTCCAAGTTGGCCGGTGCGCTCATGGGGATCCAAGCCATCAAGGGTGTTGAAGTCGGCGATGGATTCACCTTGGCTGGGATGAGAGGATCGCTTGCCCAAGATGAAATGTTCCCTGATGGCCATGGTGGGGTATCCCGAAGTTCGGGAAAATCAGGTGGCACCGAAGGCGGAATGAGTACCGGTGAGGTGCTTCGGGTTCGCGCAGCAATGAAACCGATCTCAACCATCCCAAAGGCACTTCGGACGGTGGATACTTCAACCGGAGAAGAAGCAGTTGCCATAAATCAGCGCTCGGATGTGTGTGCCGTGCCGGCCGCAGGCATTGTTGCAGAGGCCATGGTCGCACTGGTGTTGGCGGAATCCATGCTTGAGAAGTTTGGAGGCGACTCCCTTTCAGAATGCCAACGGAACATCAACGGCTACCTTGCCTCACTTTCCATAACTGTCTC
>CAITYI010000133.1 GCA_903896585.1 uncultured bacterium | reverse complement strand
CTACTTGCTGACAACCGATGCATTCTGGTCGACGCTAAGACACCCATGGAGAACTACCTTGCGGCGGCCAACTGTTCAGACATTGCCGAGCGAGAAAGACTCATGAATGAACATTCACGGGCTGTGATTTCTCATATTGATCTTCTCAGCCGAAAGGCGTATTCGGCCAACTTCACCGAATCAATTGATTTCGTGATCATGTTCCTTCCCTCGGAATCATTATTGGAATCCGCCCTTCAGTATCGCCCCGATCTTCTTGATTACGCCTTCTCTCGAAATATTGTTCCAGCGACACCAACCACCCTGTTCGCCTTATTGCGAGGAGTGGGCATGAGTTGGAAAAATAACGAGATGCTTGAACAGGCCCTGGAAATCTCCCAGCTATCCAGAGAGCTGTACACGCGGGTAGACGTTGTGTTCAATCACTTCAACAAATTGGGCAAGTCTTTGCAAGGCGCAGTAACCAATTACAACCTCACTGTGCGTTCCATCGAATCTCGGGTCAGACCAACCGGTGCGAAGCTGGCCGATCTCGGTATGCGCACGGAGAAAAACGAGGAACAGTTGACCGCTATCCCCGAGTTGGATCCCTATATTGCCGAAGTGCCACCTCAACTCAATGTTATAAATGATTAAGCTGGAAGAAGTAGTAACGTGAGCCCCGTGAGTCAGGACCCGCCCAGCCACGACCTACCCAACAACGACTTGAACAACGTTGATGACCCCTATGCGGCACTATTTCGCCCCGAAGAATCCGTCGTAGATACTCCAGAAGCCGCACCCGCCGTTAGTTCTTCAGCCACACCCTCGGAAACTGGTCGAATATTTAAAAGCCAGGGAGTCAGCGGCCATGAAGAAGCCCTGCTGGCTGTTCCCAATCAGAAGTCAGCGAAACTCCGGACTTTGGCGCGAGATTCCCAGCAGCGCACCGACATAATCGCAATTGACTCCGGCACTTCTCACGCTGAAGTTGTTTCCGAAATCGCTTTAGACATACCAGCTCAAACTCAACGAAACCCGGCACGGTCACCCCGCACCCGGCACCGAGAGACATCCCGTGATCAATCCTCCGGCCGAGCGCACCTCACCAACACCCTCAGTGCTACGTGGGTGTACGTCATCACCGTTGCGGTCACGGTGGTATTTGCGTTGGGCAATGTTTTTCTATTCGATTCACAGCCCGGTGCACTCACTGGAATTGGTTTGATGGGTGCAACGATCTTTGTGAGTTTTGCTGTTCGACCCGCAGACGATATTTATGCAATTTTCGCTCCTGCAATTGCGTTTTTCATTGTTGCAGTCACGGTGGGTCAGATCAATTTTTCTGGCTCGGGAATAGTCAACCGGAGCATTGAAGTATTTTTCATACTCGGTCAAAATTGGATTTGGATTATTGGCTCGACTGTGATTGCACTAACGATTGTGGCTCTGCGACGCAGATCACTTCGCTGAAGCAGCTTTAATATCTCGACGCAGTTCCGGGGGCAATGCAAACATGAGAGTTTCCTCTGCTGTGCGAATTTCCTCCACGGAATCAAAGCCACGGTCCTTCAACCATTCCAGGACTTCCGCCACTAATAGTTCAGGAACTGAAGCGCCGCTCGTGACACCTACGGTTGTTGCTCCGTCAATCCACGATTCCGATAATTCTCTGAAGCTATCTACCCGGTGGGATGTTTTGGCGCCCGCATCAAGTGCTACTTCGACAAGTCGAACCGAGTTTGACGAATTACCCGAGCCCACAACAATTACGACATCGCATTCGGGTGCCATTGCCTTCACCGCTGTTTGACGGTTCTGGGTGGCGTAACAGATGTCGTCACTCGGTGGACTTTGCAAATTGGGGAATCGCTCCTTCAGCACGGCGACCGTTTCTAGGGTTTCGTCTACTGAGAGTGTGGTCTGGGACAACCAAATAAGTTTGTCAGGGTTCTCCACTTCCAAGGTTCGAGCACTTTCGGGGTCTTCAACTAACGTGATGGAATCGGGGGCCTCACCCGTTGTTCCCACGACTTCTTCATGGCCGTCGTGCCCGATCAAAATAATGTCGAATCCTTCATTGGCAAAGCGGCGGGCCTCCGCGTGCACCTTGGTGACGAGTGGACATGTTGCGTCAATGGTTTTTAATTGGCGTTCGGCCGCCTCCTCATGCACGATCGGCGCAACACCATGCGCTGAAAAAACCACGGTGGAACCCTCAGGGACTTCTTCGACTTCGTCGACAAAAATCACGCCACGTTCCTGAAGCGACTCAACAACAAACTTATTGTGGACAATTTCCTTGCGCACGTAGACGGGTGCGCCATACAGATCCAAGGCCTTTTCCACTGTCAAAATTGCTCGATCGACGCCAGCACAGTAACCACGTGGCGCGGCAACAAGGACTCTTTTCCCCTCAGACATGCCACTATCGTAAGCGTTGGGGTCGCACTCCGCTTAGGCTGCGGGAGTGGCACTGGAAACTTCAGAGCAATCTCCCGCCCCCGTGCGCGTTATTTCAACACTTCTCCACGACTACATTGACCGACTCAGTTCCATTTGGGTCGAAGGTCAGGTCGCCCAATTCAAGCCTCGACCAGGAGCATCGGTTCAATTCATTACCCTCCGGGACACCGATGCTGAGTTCTCCCTCAAGGTCATGAT
>CAITYI010000132.1 GCA_903896585.1 uncultured bacterium | reverse complement strand
TGGATTCGGTTCACGAACCGGCATTGATCTTCCGGTGGAGTCAGCAGGACGCATCGCCTCACGAGCTTTCAAGGTGCAAAACTGGGAAGCCAAAAGAGATTCGTGGTGTGAAAATGCAGTGAGCGGATATCCGGAAACTCGAAAGACGGATCCAAAGTTGGCTGACTATTTCACCGCTATCGACAAGGAGAATTGCGCGGACGGTTTTCGCTGGCGCGAAGGTGATGCCCTCAACGCCGCAATCGGGCAGGGCGACACAGTTGTTACCCCACTTCAAATGGCCATGGCCTATGCCGCAATTGCGAATGGTGGCAAGGTATTTGAACCCCGTCTTGTCAAGGCGGTGATGGGTGCCGATGGTTCGGTGGTTGAGGAAATGAAACCTAAGGTGAAGTCGACGGTCGATGTTCCCAAGTCCACCATGAACTTCTTGCGTAATTCATTGCCAGGAGTTACGTCTAATGGCTCGGGTGAAGCACCGTTCATGGGATTTCCTTTGGATCAAATTCCCATCGCCTCTAAAACTGGTTCAGCGCAGGTGACCGGTGACAAAGTCTCGACCTCGTGGTTCGCTTCTTATGCCCCTGCGAATAAACCGAGGTACGCCGTGGTTGTCATGGTGACTCAGGGAGGCACTGGATCCAAAACAAGTGGGCCCAGTGTGCGCAAAATTTACGAAGAAATATTTGGCGTGAGTGGACAATCCGTGAATCCCGCACGAAGTGTGTTAATCGGTGGGGCCCCGCTAAAGAACTTACCCGTTATTCGACCCGATGGAACTCCGGTGCTACCCAAAGTCAAGGATTCCGGTGTGGTCACAGCGCAGTCATCAGCCAAGTCGCAAACGAGTGATGAGTAATGGCACGTTTTTATTCCTCTACTTTCAACAACACCTCCATGACCGCGCAGCCAGATCGGCGCGGCAGTTTTTGGCGGGATCTGGACTGGATCTTGTTGATTTCGGCAATTGCGGTAACCGTCTTAGGGTCGATTTTGGTGTGGTCAGCAAGTCGAGCAGACATGGCATCTGAGAGCGACCCGCAGTCCTATCTCAAAAGACATCTGGTGAACGTGGTAATTGCAATTGGCCTCGGCTATGTAGCGTCGCGCTTGAGTTACCGCTGGCTGCACGCCTTCACCCCGGTTCTTTACGGAGCCGCATTCTTCTTGCTGCTCCTTCCATTCGTGCCTGGTGTGGGCGTGACCATTGCAGGTGCCCGTGCCTGGATTGACGTGCCCGGTGGATTCACCTTGCAACCTTCTGAATTTATGAAGTTAGCGGTCATATTGATGATGGCGGTGTTGTTGTCCGAGCGAGTCGATATTGCCAGTGAGCCGACCTCCAGAGATGTTGTGCTCGCGCTCGCAGCAGCAGCAGTTCCCATTGGCGTCATCCTTTTACAAAACGACACGGGAACCGTGCTGATTTTGGGTGCAGTCGCCATTTCGATCGTGGCCGTATCGGGAGTCAAAACTCGCTGGCTGGTGGGGCTGATTGGCGGTTCCGTTGCCGCAGTGCTTATTGCAATTCAACTTGGTTTGCTCAAGGAATATCAGGTGGAGCGCCTTACTTCATTTATTGCACCTGAATCTGACACTGCTGCATCTGCGTACAACGCCAATCAGGCACGGATTGCAATCGGCGGCGGCGGCTGGAGTGGCACGGGCCTTTTTGAAGGGCCGCAGACTCAAGGAAAATTCGTCCCGGTTAATGAAAGTGATTTCATTTTCACGGTCAGTGGCGAGGAGCTAGGTTTCATCGGCTCCTTTTTGATCATTGCGCTGCTGGCA
>CAITYI010000131.1 GCA_903896585.1 uncultured bacterium | reverse complement strand
GCGGTCGAGGAAAGCCTCAATACCGCATTTGGAGTTGAGCGGATTGTGCGCGATGCATTCGAACGAGCCAGTAAACGTCGCAAACACGTGACGCTGGTCCACAAGACCAACGTATTAGTCAATGCGGGGAGCCTGTGGAAAAGAACATTTGATCGAGTATCGCGCGAGTACCCTGATATTGCCGTGGACTATCAGCATGTCGATGCGGCAAGCATGTTCTTCATTACCAATCCGGAAAGATTTGATGTCGTTGTGACCGATAATTTATTTGGTGACATTCTCACCGACATTGGTGCCGCGATAGTCGGGGGAATCGGATTGGCGGCCAGCGGGAATATTGACCCCAGCCGGAGTAACCCCAGCATGTTTGAGCCTGTTCACGGATCTGCACCAGATATCGCTGGCCAAGGCAAAGCCGATCCAACTGCAACGATTATGTCCCTTGCCATGTTGCTTGATCACGTTGGTGAAGCACAAGCAGCATCCTGGATAGAGTCCGCGGTGGCGCGTGATCTAGCCACGAGACCGGTACGAGCACGTAGTACATCGGAGGTAGGGGATTCCATCATTGCCGCCATGGCGGCTTTAACCCAGGAGTAGGTTTTGCCCATGCTGCACGCTGACAGACTTGTGATTTCAGATGTCACCTCAGGTTCTGCCATTACGTCTGATAAAGATCGAACCGCCATTATGGAAAATCCTGGTTTTGGGAAGTATTTTACCGACCACATGGTGACGGTCGATTGGACACAGGCAGATGGATGGCACAACGCGGAGTTGAAGGATTACGGTCCCCTCCTCATGGATCCTGCCACCAATGTGTTGCATTACGGCCAAGCGATCTTTGAAGGGCTCAAGGCGTATCGACATTCCGATGGAACAATTCAAACCTTTCGTCCATTTGAAAATGCCCAAAGATTTGCTCGATCCGCCCGCCGGCTGGCCATGGCCGAATTGCCGGCTGAATTATTTGTAGCCAGCTTGGAATCACTTGTGGGTGCGGACCAAGCATGGGTACCCGAGGGTCGGGAACGTTCGCTCTACCTCCGTCCCTTCATGGTTTCCACCGAAGTTGGATTGGGGGTGCGCCCTGCTAATGCTTATAAGTATGTCTTGATTGCCTCTCCGGCCGGCGCGTATTTCGCTGGGGGCATCGCCCCGGTAAGTGTCTGGATCTCAGATGACTATGTCCGTGCTGCTCCAGGCGGAACGGGCGAGGCTAAATGTGCGGGGAATTATGCCGCTTCTCTGATCGCTCAAGCTGAGGCAGCTGCGCATGGCTGCGATCAGGTTGTGTGGCTGGATGCCATCGGACGGGAGAAGATTGAGGAAATGGGTGGCATGAACCTCTACTTTGTTTATGGACAGGGTGACTCAGCTCGCATCATGACGCCAAAATTGACCGGTTCCTTGCTGCCCGGTATTACCCGTGACTCCTTGCTCACCGTTGCCTCAGACATGGGTATTGCGGCTACCGAGGACGACATCACGGTCGCTGACCTTCGTTCCGGGTGCGAGAGTGGAGAGATCACAGAAGTCTTTGCATGCGGCACCGCCGCGGTAATTACGCCGGTCGGCAATGTGAAATCTAGAACGAATGGCGAGTTTTCAGTTGGAGCGGGCACCACGGGAGCCGTAACCTTGCGACTTCGGGAAGCCTTGCTGGATATCCAGTCGGGGGCGACCCCTGATCGGCATAACTGGATGCACACTCTTGTTGGTTAACCCCATGTGGCACACTGTTCACATGGAGCACGGTCTGATCATTATTAGCTAGCGCGTCGAATTGACGCGCTGCCCTTCGCATTGCGGAGGGTTTTTTTGTGCCCACGCGAAGGGAGTGGAGAAATGTTGCCGAATGATGAATTTCACCTGTATGACACCACTTTGCGTGATGGAGCGCAGCGTGAAGGGATCTCCTATTCGGTTAAAGATAAATTAGCCATCGCCATGTTGCTAGATGACTTCGGAGTGGGATTTATCGAGGGTGGCTGGCCAGGGGCCCTTCCTAAAGATACGGAGTTCTTCGAGGCTGCCCAATCACTGACCCTTAAAAACGCTCAGCTTGTGGCTTTTGGGTCAACTCGCAAAGCAGGAGTGGATGTCTCTCAGGACCCCCAAGTCCAAGCGCTCTTAGATTCCCGAGCACCGGTTATCACGATCGTTGCGAAATCAGATATTCGTCATGTTGAGCAGGCTTTGAAAACAACGGGTCAAGAGAACCTGAAAATGGTTGCAGACACAGTGACATTCCTGGTCAATGAGGGTCGGAGAGTATTCGTTGATCTTGAGCATTTCTTCGATGGCTACCAGCATGATCCCGAATACGCACTCGCTGTCGTTCGCGAATCAGTAAACGCCGGGGCCGATGTCGTGGTTCTCTGTGACACCAATGGGGGCATGCTTCCAGGAGGTATTTCGCAGATTGTCGCCACGGTTGTACGTGAAACGGGGGCGCGCGTGGGAATCCATTGTCAAGATGACACCGGGTGTGCGATTGCCAACAGCGTGGCTGCAGTAGAGGCCGGAGCCACACATGTTCAATGTACAGCCAATGGTTACGGTGAACGCACCGGTAATGCAGACCTATTTCCAGTTACGGCAAATCTTCAACTCAAACTCGGGATCGAGTGTGTGCCAGCCGAGTCGCTAGCGAGCATGTATCGAATCTCGCATGCCATAGCAGAGATTGCCAATATTGCTCCAGACACTCATCAGCCATATGTCGGTGTGTCATCTTTCGCACATAAAGCAGGGTTACATGCGAGTGCCTTGCGCATTAATGCTGATCTGTACAACCATATTGATCCGAGTATTGTTGGCAATCAGCAGCGAGTATTGGTCACTGAGATGGCCGGCCGAGCATCCGTTGAACTCAAGGGCAAAGAAATTGGAATGGACCTCAGCGAAAAGCCCGAAGTCTTATCCGGTGTTATTGAGCGAGTCAAAGATCTGGAATCTCGAGGTTGGTCATTTGAATCAGCCGATGCATCTTTTGAATTGCTGGTTCGCGCTGAACGTGGTGAGGGTCGCCGATTCCATGTCGAGTCATGGCGCACAATTGTCGAGCAACGAGAAGACGGAATAGTCGTCAGTGAAGCAACAGTGAAGGTTCATGCCAATGGGGAGAGGATCGTCGCAACAGGAGAAGGAAATGGTCCGGTCAATGCCCTGGACAACGCCCTGCGAAACGCCGTTTTACAGATATTCCCTGAGCTGATCAATCTCGAGTTGACCGATTACAAGGTTCGCATTCTCGATGGAGTTAAAGGCACGGGCGCAGTCACTCGTGTATTGGTCGAGACGACAAGTGGATCCAAACAGTGGACCACAATCGGTGTTCATGAAAATGTCATAGCGGCCTCATGGCAGGCACTAGACGATGCAATTCATTTCGGCATGATTCATTCTTCCGATAGCCCCACATAGCAAGGGGGTAGTCTTCGCCTGTGCGTATTTGTCGAATAGCAATTGGTGACACTGTGAGTTTCGCAATACTTGACCACTTGGATGACTCGGGGCAAATAGGTTCTGATTCGATTGTCGTGCCTATTCAAGGTCATCCATTTGCCGAATTAGAACCGGTAGGCACGGCACTTCCCGCTCATGAAGTGAAACTCCTTGCCCCAATTCTTCCCAGCAAAATTGTGTGCATAGGTAAAAACTATTTAGACCATGCGGTGGAAATGAATAGTGAGCTACCCCAGGAGCCGTTGATTTTCTTAAAACCAAATACCAGTGTCATTGGTCCAGAAGAAACAATTCTGCTCCCTCGTCAGTCCAATCTTGTTCACCATGAGGCTGAGTTGGCAATTGTGATTGGAAGATTCTGCAAAGACGTTCCAATTGAACGGGTGCCGGAAGTGATTCTTGGATATACGTGTGCCAACGATGTAACGGCGCGCGATCTGCAAAGAACTGATGGCCAATGGACTCGGGCAAAGGGCTTTGACACCTTTTGCCCACTAGGTCCGTGGATTGAAACCGACCTGAATACAAATAGTCTCGCGATTACATCCTATGTAGGTTCTGAACTTCGTCAGTCGGGTAATACCAAAGACATGATTTTTAACGTTGCACAGATTGTGAGTTTTGTCAGCGAGTGCATGACCCTTCTCCCTGGCGATATTCTTTTGACCGGAACGCCTGCAGGGGTGGGACCGTTGGTACCAGGGGATCAAGTCGATGTTGAAATTGAGGGCATCGGCAATTTGGTCAATTATGTGAGTGCGGGGGAGTAATGACTTCTGATATTCGCGTTCGGTTCTGTCCATCTCCCACTGGAAATCCCCATGTTGGAATGATCCGAACTGCACTCTTTAATTGGGCCTACGCACGTCACACTGGAGGCACATTCGTTTTTCGCATTGAAGATACTGACTCAGCGAGGGATTCCCAGGAGTCATATCAAGCATTGCTGGATTCCATGCGCTGGCTTGGAATGACTTGGGATGAAGGACCTGAGGTTGGGGGCCCATTTGGTCCTTATCGCCAATCGGAGCGAACGGCCATTTATCGCGATGTTGTGAGCAAACTTGAAAGTTCCGGGTACACCTATCCGTGTTTTTGCACAACAGAGGAGTTAGACGCTCGCAGAGAAATCGCCATGCAGGAAAAGCGGCCACCTGGCTATGACGGCCACTGTCGAAACCTCACTATTGAGGAGCAGGAAAAATTCAGAGCTGAGGGGCGAGAGGCTGTCATTCGGTTTCGAATGCCAGGCACCGACTTTACTTGGAATGATCTTATTCGAGGTGAAGTCACCTTCAAAGCTGAACATGTTCCCGACTTTGTTTTAGTTCGAGCCAATGGTGAGCCGCTTTACACACTGGTCAACCCTGTTGACGATGCACTCATGCGCATTTCACACGTTCTTCGGGGTGAAGATCTATTGTCTTCCACACCTCGCCAGCTAGCCTTATTTCAAGCTTTACAGCACATTGGGGTCGCGCAATTCACACCTGAATACGGCCATCTTCCCTACGTCATGGGTGAAGGCAATAAAAAGCTCTCAAAGCGTGATCCCGAGTCCTCTTTAGCCATGTATCGAGACCAGGGATATCTTCCGGAAGCACTTTTGAATTATTTGGCGTTATTGGGATGGTCAATGGGTAACGATGTTGAATTCTTCTCGCCTACTCAAATGGCAGAGGCTTTCACGCTAGAGAGAGTTAACCCAAATCCTGCTCGTTTCGATCTTAAAAAGTGCACAGCCATTAATGGTGATTGGATTCGCTTCATCTCCCCAACTTTGCTCGCTGAACTGATCGTTCCATTCTTAGTGCGTGCTGGATTGATATCCGAAGTACCTACAGAACGGGAGTTTGAAGTACTAAACCAAGCGGTGCCATTGATTCAAGAACGGCTGGACACTTTAAGTTCAGCTCCCGAACTCTTAGCCTTTCTGTTTACCGATTCCATTTCACCTGACCGTTCACTATGGACCGATGAATCTAGATCAGTGCTTGAGCGAAGTATTGAGATTTTGAAGCCTCTCCAGGATTGGAGTACAGATGCAATCCATACCGCACTGCGGGTTGCTCTGGTGGAAGAACTGCAACTTAAGCCCAAATTGGCCTTCGGTTCTGTTCGCGCCGCCATCACCGGCCAAAAAATCTCACCGCCACTTTTTGAGTCCATGGAAATCTTGGGCCAGGACAGTTGCCTTGAACGGTTGAGGCGATCGGTGGAATCACTTCAAGGCTCTTGAACAGTTCTCGGACCCGACAGATAGACTTTGTCGGCATCCCATGGGGTATGGGGTAATTGGCAGCCCAACTGATTCTGATTCAGTTAGTCTAGGTTCGAGTCCTGGTACCCCAGCGAACTGTGGGCAACCACGGTTTTTTTATGGCCCCGTTGTGTAGTGGCCTAGCACGCCGCCCTCTCAAGGCGGTAGCGCGGGTTCGAATCCCGTCGGGGCTACAAAAGGTGGGGGGACCGTTCGCGGTTCCCCCACCCACTGTCTAAACGAATGTGCGTACCAGGAGGAAGATAAATGGCAATTCAATCGGCACCGGCCGACCAGGCCAAGCTGCACACCCCGCTTACCATGGCCGAGAAAGTATGGTCGGATCACATTGTTCGTCAAGGTGATGGGGAACCGGACTTGCTTTATATCGATCTGCACCTTATTCATGAAGTAACGAGTCCACAAGCTTTCGATGGACTGAGGGCGGCTGGGCGACCGGTTCGGCGACCGGATCTCACGGTGGCAACTGAGGATCACAACATCCCGACCATTGATGTTGATAAACCAATCGCCGATCCAGTATCTCGGATACAGGTGGAAACACTTCGCAAAAATTGTGCGGAATTTGATGTTCAGCTCTACCCACTAGGCGATATTGAACAGGGAATTGTTCACGTTGTGGGACCGCAAATGGGGTTGACTCAGCCTGGCATGACAATTGTGTGTGGTGACTCGCACACAAGTACCCATGGAGCATTTGGTGCTCTGGCATTTGGAATTGGCACCAGTGAGGTGGAACATGTCTTAGCCACGCAGACCTTGCCGCTTAAGCCATTCAAGACCATGGCGATCAATGTTGATGGTGAACTCCCTGCCGGGGTAACGGCCAAAGACATTATCTTGGCGGTCATTGCGAAAATCGGAACCGGGGGAGGACAGGGGTACGTCCTTGAGTATCGCGGCTCGGCAATTCAATCTTTGTCCATGGAAGGTCGCATGACCATTTGCAATATGTCAATTGAAGCAGGGGCCCGAGCCGGAATGGTGGCCCCAGATCAGACAACTTTTGACTACATCAAGGGCCGCCCCCATGCCCCTCAGGGCCAAGATTGGGACGAGGCCGTTGCATATTGGGAATCTTTGACAACAGATTCAGGTGCCCAATTTGATGCCGAAGTCCATATTGATGCCGCAACGCTTTCTCCTTATGTCACTTGGGGAACCAACCCAGGTCAGGGATTGCCTCTTTCATCATTTGTTCCAGATCCGGCAGATGCCAGCAGTGGTGAGGAACGGGCCGCAATTGAGCAAGCACTGGCATACATGGATCTCACTCCGGGTACACCATTGAGAGATATCAGGGTTGACACGGTTTTCCTAGGCTCTTGTACCAACGGCAGGATTGAAGACCTTCGCGCGGCTGCCACAGTGCTCCGAGGTAAGCACATTGCACCGGGGGTTCGGCTCCTGGTAGTTCCCGGCTCCACTCGAGTGCGCCTACAGGCTGAATCTGAGGGGTTGGATCAGATATTCCTCGATGCAGGCGCAGAATGGCGGGGCGCGGGTTGTTCCATGTGTCTTGCCATGAATCCCGATAAATTGGCGCCAGGGGAGCGCAGCGCATCGACTTCTAATCGCAACTTTGAGGGAAGACAAGGTCCAGGTGGACGTACCCATCTGGTGTCGCCGGAAGTTGCGGCAGCAACCGCGGTTACCGGAACCCTGTCAGCACCGGCCGATCTGGGGGTGGCGTCCTGATGGAAGCATTCGTGACCCATACGGGTACCGCCGTCCCGTTGCGGCGTAGCAATGTTGATACGGATCAAATAATTCCGGCAGAGTACCTAAAGCGGATCACCCGCCATGGGTTTGAGGATGCTCTCTTTGCATCATGGCGCAATGACCCCGAGTTTGTTCTTAACCTTCCGCAGTATCAGGGTGTGAGTGTTTTGGTGGCTGGATCGGATTTTGGAACTGGCTCCTCTCGGGAACATGCGGTGTGGGCCCTCCAGGATTTTGGGTTCAAAGTGGTCCTGAGTTCACGTTTTGCGGATATTTTTCGGGGCAACTCGGGGAAGGGTGGGCTGCTTGCCGCCCAGGTTTCCCAAGAAGATATTGAGCACATCTGGGGGATCATCGAAAATAGTCCGCAGGTCCCAGTCACCATCGATCTTGACGCAAAGACGGTATCTGCGGGTGACTTTATGTGTGAATTTGAAGTGGACGATTATGTTCGTTGGCGTCTCCTTCACGGCCTTGATGACATCGGACTTACCATGCAGCACCAAGCAGCCATTGATTCCTTCGAGTCTGTGCGGCCTTCCTTTAAGCCGTCGGTGCGATAGTTCGCAGTGAATCACAAGGTCACAATCATTGGTTTTTCTACCTTACAAAAACTGTTGTATTGCAACGAATTTCGGCGTGGCGGACATTAACTCTTTTTACTTTTAAGTTTAGTCTTGCACTGTTGGTCATCCGATCAACCTGATCACCCTCCGGAGGGGTTAACTCGTGAATAAAGCAGAAATTATTGACTCGGTCGCGACCAAGCTTGAAATGAGCAAGCGCGATGTGACAGCCGTAGTGGACCATTTTATTGATGAAACTAAGCGGTCCGTTGTTCGTGGCGAAAAAGTTGCGATCAGTGGTTTCGGTGTATTTGAGGCTCAGGCGCGTAAGGCTCGTCTTGGTCGCAACCCACGCACCGGAGAAACTGTCAAAATCAAGGCCACCAAGCTTCCCAAGTTTCGCGCAGGCGCCGAATTTAAGGCATTTGTGGCCGGCGACAAGAAAATGGCGAGCGCAACTGCGGCACCAACTAAATCTGCTGTGAAGAAGGCTGCTCCTAAGAAAGCCGCACCTAAAAAAGCTGCACCTAGTCGTCGCAAGTAAGTCTCAACTAATAACTAATGGCCGCCGCGTTTGTGGCGGCCATTAGTTATTAGTTCTCGGATTTCTGAATGCGCTATTGAGAATTGGGTGGGATCGCGATTCTTTGTCCTATACGGGGATGGATGAGCGGTGAGAGATCCGTGTTGTCTAATCGGTGAAATCGACCGTTCTCGTCGACTCCGATTGGAGGCGAGACTTGAGAAATCGTCACGATTTTTTGATGTTGATCATTCGAATAAGCCTTGGGTGCTTCTGCGCCCAAGGCTTTCCCAGTAGCTTTACCAACACCTATTCTGATTGCATCCCACAAATTGACGGCCGTATCAACATCTCTGCGGGCGCCAATTAATCGTGGATCGTCAATTTCGATTGCGCCGCTTTCTCTGTGCATTGCTCGCGAACGCGGGCCGAAGTGTGGGGTAGGGATAGTGCTGTGTGTTCTCATCCACATAGTGCTTCCGGTGCCTTCTGCGTCCGAGACGAAGGCGCTGTCAAATTCAGAGCCTTGGAGAACAAAGGAATCAACTTGGTCAGGATCAAGGCAGGGGAGGTCACCGAGAACAACCAAGATATTGCGCTGGTCAGGTAATTTCAGTGACGAGATCCCCACATTGATAGCGGGCAGAATGCCGTTGCTTTGATCCTCCATGACAATCTGGCAATTCAATTCCAGTGCCAGATTACATATTGTCGGGTCTGCAGAGACGACGGTTACAGATTCAACCAACTTGCTCTGGTTGAGGGCTGAGATGACATCGGTAAAAAACGGCAGAGCTAAATCCTCGCGACCGAGTCGACTTTTAGCGTCTTTCAGCAACTTGGCCGGAACAACCGCATGCCATTGACGGTTAAACATAGGCCCATTCAATCGCATCTGCGGGTAGTCTGTGTAAATGCCCGGGCATCCGACTAGATCTTCAAAGCTTGGACCGGGGTACCGCATTGCAGTTGTCCTTCTGAAACCCTTCTTAGTTCTATTCACCAAGAGGGATTGGCGTGGATTCGACCAGTTGAAGTCAATTGATGGCGGAATCGTTATTGCGACAAATCACACATCGTGGTTTGACCCGTTACCTGTTGCACACGCTTTGTATGCGAATGATCGTCCCCCCCGATTTTTAGGTAAGGAAGAAGTATTCCGGGTGCCGATTCTGGGGTGGGTAATTTCTAACGCAGGACAAATCAGGGTGTATCGAGAAAGTTCTGAAGCAATGGCTGCCTTCCGGGATGCGGTAAAAGCAGTCGAACATGGCGAATGTGTTGTGGTTTATCCTGAGGGGACAATCACGAAAGATCCCCAGTTATGGCCCATGGAGGGAAAAACGGGGGCGGTGCGGATCGCTCTGGCCTCGGGAAGGCCATTATTCCCAATGGTGCAATGGGGGCCACAGGCTGTGATGCGTCCGTACAAGAAGGAACTTCGGCTAATCCCACGCAAAACAATGCATATCTGGCTAGGAGAGCCAATTGATCTCACCCCGTATCGGGATATCGAGTGGACCCCCGAGCTATTGCACGAGGCGACGGAAAAGTTGATGCATGAGCTTGCCCGAATGCAGGGGCAGATCCGTGGGGAGATTCCGCCGGCTATCTTGTATTCGCCATCACGGGTGGCTGGGAACGGTGATTCGAAACCTATTGTTTCGAACCCAACTGATGGAGGCGAATCGTGACCACGGTAGCAATGATGGGCAGCGGGTCTTGGGGAACAGCGTTCGCCGCGGTTCTCGCGGATGCCGGCTGTCAGGTGACCATGTGGGGCCGCGATCAACAGGTGGCTGACTCCATTTCATTTGATCGGATAAATCCGGTCTACCACCCCGATGTAACTCTTCCTCAATCGCTGAGCGCCACAATTGATCCCGGAATTGCTCTGCGCGGCGCCGATGTCGTAGTACTCGCAGTGCCATCTCAGTCCCTCCGGGCAAATCTTGAACAATGGTCAGATTTCCGGCAGCCCGAGGTCACATATGTAAGCCTCATGAAAGGAATTGAGCTGGGGACAAATGACCGCATGAGCCAAGTCATTGGGGAAGTTACCGGAGCCTCACCTGGGCAAATTGCCGTTGTCTCTGGCCCCAACCTTGCCAAGGAAATAATTGTTCACCAGCCGACTGCAACAACGGTTGCATCAGAGGCGGAAACCTGTGCGCGGTTCATCTCAGATCTGTGCACCACCGACTATTTCCGGCCTTACTGGACGACCGATGTAGTCGGCACAGAAATTGGCGGAGCGGTGAAGAATGTTATTGCGCTAGCGAATGGAATCGCGGTTGGTATGGGGCTTGGAGAAAATTCACAGTCATCCTTGATTACTCGGGGACTTGCCGAGATTGCTCGGCTGGGCTCTGCTCTGGGTGCAGATCCCATCACGTTCCTAGGCCTTGCAGGAGTGGGCGATCTCGTTGCTACCTGCCAATCCCCGCTATCGAGGAACAGAACCTTCGGTGAAAATCTGGGCAAGGGCTTAAGTGTTAAGGAAACCATCTCTGTCACGAAGCAAACGTGTGAGGCGTATAAAAGTTGTGAACCAATATTGCAGCTGGCGAACACCTTCGGAGTGGATATGCCAATCACCTATGAAGTTGTTCAAGTTTTGCACTACGGCAAACCCCCTGCAGAGTTGCTCACGTCTTTTATGCAGCGTGATACCCGCGCGGAGTAGCGAACATTAGGCTTTATTTAAAGCCGAATCCAGATCAGTCCACAGGTCGTCGGGGTGTTCAAT
>CAITYI010000130.1 GCA_903896585.1 uncultured bacterium | reverse complement strand
GGTGCCGTGCGGCGACCCTCTGACTCCACCCGAACAACCTGGTGAGCAATCTCCATGAGGGCTGGTCGGTGTGCAACAACTATTACGCACATTCCGCGTTCGGCACCACGCTGAAGCGCTCGGGCTACCGCAATCTCACTGGCTGAATCCAAAGCAGACGTGGGTTCATCAAGCAAAAGTACTTGCGGTTGCGTAATTAATGCACGGGCAATCACAAGTCGCTGTAGCTGACCCCCGGATAGACCTGATCCTTGGGCATCAAGTGTGAAATCCAAACCAAGGGGACGGATCTCAGCCGCTACCTCCGCCTCGGTCAGTGCATCCCAGATCAGCGAGTCGGTGTGATCGCCGTGGAGATCAACCACACTGCGAATGGTCGGCTGGGCCGCCAGGTCCCGAGAGAAAAGGTGCGTGTCTTGGGGAAGCCAACTGACCGCATGGCGCCACTGACGCATGTTCACCTCGGTGAGTGGAACGCCACCCACAGTGATACTCCCCGAAGTTGCCTCGACCAATCCACCCAGAGCTCTTAACAATGTGCTTTTGCCGCTTCCGGAGTGCCCAACGATCGCTGTGATGGATCCTGGTGGAGATTCAAATGAAACCGGCGAGAGTGCGGTGAACTCACTGTCCGGGTACTTCACCGAAAGTTCGGTCACCGTGACGGTGAAGCCCGAATCGCAGGAGGGTAGATCGCAGGTGGGAAGATCACGATTTCCACCGGGAACAACCGGTTGATTTTCGATGATGCTAAATAGTTTGTCTGCCGCCCCCAGTCCTTCAGCCGCTGCGTGAAAATGCTGTCCGATCAGACGAAGTGGCAAATACACTTCGGGGGCCAGAAGAAGAACAAAAAGACCAACCCGGTAATCCATATTCGCTTCGGCTAGTCGAACTCCAATTGAGACCGCCACCAGTGCCACCGACAGCGAAGCAACCAGTTCAAGGGCGAGTGAGGAAAGAAATGAAATTCGCAGCACACCCATGGTGCTGGATCGATATTCGTCACCAACTCGCTTAATTACTTGAACCTGGGCCTGGGCTCGACCGAAAACCTTAAGGGTTGGTAAACCCGATACCAGGTCGAGGAAGTGTCCACTCAGCGAAGACAAAGTGTTCCACTGTTTGTCCACTTTATTCTTGGTGAAAAGCCCAATCAAAATCATGAACATTGGAATCAATGGAATCGTGACTGCAACAATGATCGCTGAAATAATGTCTTGGGTGAAAATCACCACGAGAGCTGAAATCGGCACGATCACTGCCAGGACAAGTTGCGGAAGGTACCGCGCAAAGTACGTGTCGAGTGCGTCAATTCCCCTGGTGGCCAGCGCTGCCACTTCACCGGGATTCGAGTGGGCTGATCCCGATTGAATGACCGCGGACATTGCTGCCTGACGTAGTTGAGCTTTAGCTTCACCAGCCGCCCGCACGGCAATTACTTCGGCGCCCCATGCCAAGAGTGCACGAGCAACGAAGACCCCGGCAAGTGCCCCAATACCAAATCCGACATCTGCGAGAACTTCATTGTCGGCGGTGACCCCCACAATTACTCGGGAGAGAAACCATGCCTGGGTGATCACCAATACTGCGGTGATGGTTCCGAGAATGATCGCGTAAAGCATGAAGATCCGGGTGCTTCGGGCGTACCGAAACAATCTCGGATCAACAGGCTTCACAGTGTTCGAGTATCTGGTTGGTCACTGAATGATCTATTTGCTTGCTGCAAAGCGATCGTCGCTGCGGCCTGGTGCTGCCTGTGGCGGGATCATCGATGTACTAATTCTCTTGCGGAAAATCCAGTAGGTCCAACCCTGGTACATCACGACAATGGGTGTCATGATGACGGCAACCCAGGTCATGACCGTCAGGGTGTATTCCTGGCTTGATGCGTTGTAGACCGTCAGGTTGAAGGCTGGATCAACCGTGCTGATCATTACATTGGGGAACAACCCAACAAAGAGGGAAGCGACGGCGAACAGGATCGTTCCGCTAGTGAGCAAGAACGCCCAACCATCGCGATTCTTGAAGGTCATGAATAGCGCACCGAGGAAGAGCACTGCTGCGATCAACACCATGGGCAGAGTCCATGCAACCCGACCGGAGAACGCTTGTGCCCATAACAGGGCAACAACGGCCGAGAGTGCGGCAACTATTCCCAACTTGAGTGCTACCCCGCGAGCTGCCTCGCGCACTTCACCAGATGATTTGAGAGCGAGGAAGATGGCGCCATGGGTGGTGAACACCAGAAGTGTCATGACTCCGAGTGCAATGCTGAACGGATTCAGTAGGTCAAAGAAGTTACCCACAAAGTTGAAGTTACCGGCATTTGTGGGATCCGTTCCTTCGAGTGGCTGGATTGCGGTTCCGCCAATTACATTGCCAAATGCCACCCCAAAGAGGAACGCCGGGAGAACCGACCCGACAAAGATCGCAATATCCCACCGCGACCGCCAGGAGGCGGAGTCTTTTTTGCCTCGGTATTCAAATGCGACACCGCGCATGATTAATGCCAAGAGTAAGACGAAG
>CAITYI010000129.1 GCA_903896585.1 uncultured bacterium | reverse complement strand
AGCATTACCGCGTCGAGGTCCCCTTGGGTGTATCCACACTGCAGTTGCAGCAAGGTGGCTTCGAGGGCATCTCGAGTGATGGAACCAAATGGCAGGTACTGACCACCCATGGCGCGCAACCGCGAATAGTCAACTTGCTTGGTTCGCCATAGGTTCGCGATCTCAATTCCGCGCCCAGGGTATTTCGAATCCAGTTTCATGGATATCGCGGAGATATCAATAAGGGTGCCTAAAGCGTCACAGCACACGGATTTCATAGGGTGAGACTATGCTCTTTATTGGTCATTCAATCACAAATGAAAGAGGAACAATGAAAAGAATTTTCACCGGATTAGTCGGTGCCGCCCTCGTTATTGGATCCTTGGGAGCCGCATCAACTGCTGCTCAGGCTTATGACAGAGAAGCATTTGCTTTTGCTGCTTCGCATTTCCTCAGCCCGAAAGACCTGCCCAAGGCCTTCGCGGCCAAACCAGCCATGAGCGTGCAGGTCATGGATTCGGGTAGAAACGGTTCATATGTCTGCACAAGCCCAACTCCCAACGGACCCGACGTCAAAATGTCCAGGACACTTCGAAGCGCCTTTGCTTCTTATGATGTTGTTCGAAGAGATCTCAACCTGTTTATTTCGGTGAGCGAGTTCAAAAACAACGTTGCTGCCGAAGAAGCTTTTGCAAAGCTCACTAAAGACATTAAGAAGTGTGAGGGTAATTACTCAGGTTCTTGGACAAGCGATGACGGAACGGTTTATCCGTATCAGAACATTGTCACAACTGGAAAAATTCCAGCAGTGACAGTAGCTGGTGTAGCGTCGATTTTTGTCAACCAAAACTCAAGTAATGCTGCTGTCGGCGATTCCCCCGTCTATCTGAATGACGCTTTAAACATCTACACGCTGGTGAATGATGCGATTATCAATACTCAAGGGCTAAATAGCAGGGCAGTGAATGTCACCGCAGCCCAGAAGAAGTCGCTCGAGAAGGTGGCATTCGACATGGTGACTACGTGGGTTGGCTAGATCCAAGTGGGCATCCACATGCGTAACTTCCACTGGTCGTAGGGAATAACTTCTCCGGTCCAGATCGGATAAAACCACCAGGCCGCCGCGATAACAGCCAGAAGGTATATGCCAATAAGGGCAATAACAACCGGCTGTTGTTGCGGCGGTTTGTGTTGAAGCAGTTTCATAATGGTGAATGCAACGGCCATAACAAGGAATGGAAGATAGGCAACCGTGTAGAAAGTGAATATCGTTCTATCGAGGTATAGGAGCCACGGAACCCATCCGGCAATAATTCCCGCGAGGATCGCCCCAGAACGCCAGTCACGATTACTCAACCAATTCCACAGTTGATACGGAACTGCGAGGAGTGCTGCCCACCAAATTATTGGGTTTCCGAGTGCAAGAACTTGTTGGGAGCAACGGTCGGTCGGGCAGCCTTGTGATCCATCTTTAATGCTCTCATAAACAAAACTTGTAGGCCTAGTCATAAATGGCCATGACAGCGGGTTGCTTTGGTAACCGTGATCCGAATCCAGATTCACATGAAAGTTCCACGCCTCGGAGTGATAGTTCGCCAGGGATCTCAATGAGTCGGGAACCCATGAGTCGGGTTTGTCGGTTGCCCAGTCACGACCCCAGCCAGTATCGGAGAGAAACCAGCCGGTCCAACTGGTCAGGTACACCGCAATGGTGAGTACAACGGTTGCGATAAATGCCGCAGGAGCACTTTTGACTAAAGTCGCAATCCAGGGGCGATCAACTCCAATTGTCCGAAGTGTTCCCACATCCCACAGAAGTGTCATGATCATGAAAATTGCAAGGAACCATAAGCCAGACCATTTCACACTCACTGCCAGAGTAAGAAAAAAGATTGCCAACAATCGCCATGGCCGAATACCCAAGCGTGGACCAAAACCTGAACCAAGGTGCTTCCAGACCTCTGGCGTGTTACCGAGCTGGGCACCAAGGAGTGCCAGTTTTTTTCGGGTCGCATCGCGATCAATAACGAGTGATCCAAATCCAGCAAGGATAAAAGTTCCCAGGACAATATCAAGTAACGCGGTGCGACTCATGACAATGTGAATGCCATCGAGGGCAAGTAAAAGTCCAGCAATGCCGCCGATCAAATCTGACCTCGTCATGCGCCGAACAATGCGGGCAACCAAAACGACGGCGATTGTGCCGAGTAGGGCAGCCATAAATCGCCAACCAAATGGTGTGACGCCGAACAGGTATTCACCGATTGCGATTGTCCACTTCCCGACAGGGGGATGAACTACGAAGGAACCTTCACTCGTGAAGGCTTCAACGGTGCGCCAGTTGCTTCCCGCGGAAAGCATGAGAGCTTCATGATCATCTACCGCTTTATGTTCAACCCCAAATCTCAATAATGCCCACGCGTCTTTTGCGTAATAGGTTTCATCAAATGCCACCGTGTTCGGGCGGCCAAGTTGAATGAAACGAATGAGCCCGGCAATCAGTCCCAGTATAAGTGGCGCGATCCACCCCACAATGCCTTTGGTGGGAAATGGCGGGTTGAGTCGCTGCCCAATTGTGGCCACATTTCGATCCGGGGCTGGCCGGCGCAAGATGGGTGGCACCGGAACATGGTATGCGCCCTGCCACTATTGGGACGTGGATCAGGCGGAGATTGACGGGACAATGATCACTGATGGGAGACTGATCTTTGCCGGTACTCCCATGGGCAATTCAGGCGATGCGTCCTTGCGACTCTTGGAAGCCATGGCCCAAGCCGACCTGATTGCGGCTGAAGACACCAGGAAATTTCGTCAACTCGCATCCCGCTTGGGTGTTGAGATCAACGGTCGGGTCATCTCAAATTTCGAAGGAAATGAGATTGCTCGGGTGGACCAAATTATTAATGCCGTTCGAGGGGGTTCCACCGTATTGGTGGTCACCGATGCCGGTATGCCTCAGGTGAGTGATCCTGGGTACCGATTAGCCGCCGGAGCCATTGAAGCGGGTATTCCGATATCAGTGATTCCCGGCCCCTCGGCAGTTCTCACCGCACTAGTTCTATCAGGGCTGCCATCAGATCGATTTTGTTTTGAAGGTTTCCTGCCCAGAAAATCTGGAGAGCGAATCTCGACTTTGACACTGTTGTCCCGCGAGACCAGAACCATGGTCTTTTTTGAAGCACCGCATCGAATCGGATCAACGCTCACAGACATGGTTACCGTGTTTGGTTCTGATCGCCGAGTTGCAGTGTGTCGAGAGATGACTAAAACGTATGAAGAAGTGATTCGAGGTTCACTGGCAGATCTTGTGGCGTGGTCCTTGGGTGAAGTGCGCGGTGAAATAACTCTCGTGGTTGCGGGTGCGAATGCGGATGAGCTCCGAATTGAAGCGGGCTTGTCGAATATGGAAGATATTGTGCTGCGCGTTCAATCCTTGGTGGTTAAGGGTCATTCCCTCAAAGAAGCAAGCACACTGGTCGCCAGTGCCGCGGGTATCCCAAAGCGTGATGTCTATCAAGCAGCCATTAGTGCAAAGGCTGCACAAGCATCAGATAAATGAATCAAACACCTGACTAGTATTTGTCCATGACCGAGTTGGCCAAGTCTTTCTACCTGACCACTCCTATTTATTATGTGAACGATGCTCCCCACATTGGGCACGCGTATACGACAACGGCCGGCGATGTCCTGACCCGCTGGCACCGCCAGCGTGGCGAATCTGTCTGGTTCCTTACCGGGGTTGATGAACACGGAACAAAGGTGCAACGCGCTGCCGAGGCTGGGGGAGTTGAGCCACAAGTCTGGGTTGATCGCCTGGTGTCAGAGTCATGGCAGCCGGTCCTCAAGACAATTGATGCTCGCAACGACGATTTCATTAGAACCACGGAGAGTCGCCATGCAGATCGGGTCCAAAAGTTTTGGGATACCGTGAAGGCAAATGGCTATGTCTTCTCGGCCCCCTATGAAGGCCCTTACTGTGTTGGCTGTGAGGAATTCAAATTTGCTGCGGATCTTGTTGAGGGAACCGGGGAGTTCGCCGGAGAGCAAGTGTGCAGTATTCATGGAAAGCCACCCGAGCAATTAAGTGAAGAAAATTGGTTTTTCCAACTGTCCGCATTTAATGATCAGTTGATTAAGTATTACGAAGAAAATCCAAATGCTGTGCGCCCACAAAGCGCTTATAACGAGGTCATGAGTTTTTTGCGAGGTGGTCTCGTTGATATCTCCATGTCTCGTTCCAGTGTCAAATGGGGTATTCCGCTGAGTTGGGACAAATCCCAGGTCGTGTACGTCTGGTTTGATGCACTCCTGAACTACATCACCGCAACCGGCTACGGTGCTGAACCAGGATCCAAGGATGCTGAACTCTTTGCCCGCGTCTGGCCGGCAAATGTTCAACTCGTGGGTAAAGACATTCTCCGTTTCCACGCGGTGTATTGGCCAGCCATGTTGCTGGCTGCTGGCCTACAACCACCTCAGCAGGTTTTCGCGCACGGATGGCTTCTTGTTGGCGGCGAGAAAATGTCAAAATCTAAGTTGACCGGGATCTCACCTGAGTTGATCGTTGATCACTTTGGCTCAGATGCTTTCCGCTATTACTTCATGCGGGCGATTGCTTTCGGTCACGACGGATCATTCAGCTGGGAAGACATGAGTGCTCGTTACACATCTGAGCTGGCAAATGGTTTAGGAAATCTTGCTTCACGGGCAACAGCCATGGTGGGAAAGTATTTTGAAGGCAAGCTCCCTCCGGATCAAGCACCCGGCGACAAAGAAATTGAAATACAGCAACTTCTGCAGACGGTGGTGGAGCAAGCTGATTCGTGTATCGATGAATTGGACTTTGCCGGGGCCATTGGACAGGTACGCGAATTCATCGAACATATCAATGGTTATGTCACCGAGCAGGAACCATGGGTACTCGCCAAAGACGAATCCACGATTCCTCGCCTGGCCACCGTCCTTTATACGGTCTGCGAATCATTGAGAGCGATTGCTGTTCTCTACAACCCCGTGATGCCGAAGGCCATGCAGGAGATGTGGCAGGCGATTGGCGCTCAAGAGGCTTTGGGGGATCTGGCAGATCAGCCACTGGCGAGCTGTGGCACGTGGGGTCAATTGCCAGCGGGCGTACAGGTTGTTAAAGGAGCTTCCCTTTTCCCAAGGCTTGCGGAACCCGAAAGCGACTAATTCCTTCATGAATGCTGTTTCAGATTGGCCCAACCCCCCATTGCCGCTGGCGGGTACTGTCATTGACTCCCATACCCACCTGGATGTCCACGACCGAAACTTGCATGGCTCTGCGGTTCCAGATCCGCGTGATCTTCTCAATAGGGCTCGAAGTGTCGGTGTTGATCGAGTCGTGCAAGTCGGATGTGACATTGAGTCATCTGAGTGGGCCATTGATGCTGCCCACAGGTACCCCGAAGTGATTGCGACCGTGGCCCTACACCCCAATGAAGCGCCACGGCGTGCAGCAGCAGGCGATCTTGATTCGGCGCTTGTCCGCATTGCCGAACTGGCCACTGATCCAGCGGTGCGGGGAATTGGCGAGACGGGCCTTGATTATTTTCGAACCGATGAATCCGGTCGGGAAGCACAGCACCGGTCATTTCGCTGGCATATTGATCTTGCCCGAAATCTGAATAAAACATTGGTGATTCACGACAGAGATTCCCACGACGATGTCCTGTCGGTACTTATTGACCAAGGCGCCCCGGAGAAAGTTGTATTTCATTGTTTTAGCGGAGATGCGACCATGGCGAGGGTGTGTGCGGCAAATGGCTGGTACATGTCCTTTGCGGGAGTGATCACCTTTAAGAATGCAGACTCACTTCGCGAGGCTCTTGATCAGGTGCCGGATCAATTATTGCTGGTCGAGACTGATGCACCGTATCTAGCTCCAACCCCGAATCGTGGCCGAGTCAATGCCAGTTATTTGATGCCGTACACGGTCCGCGCCATTGCTGAGCGTCGAGGAGTACCCGAGTCAGAACTGTGCGCAATTCTTTCTGACAACGCAGTAAACGCATTTGGGAATTGGTGAGAAATCCGTGACAGCTAAATTGCTGGGCGCGACGGTTATTCGTCAACTGGCCAGCAAGCTGAGTATCACGCCGACAAAAAAATTGGGACAGAACTTTGTCATTGATCCGAATACGGT
>CAITYI010000128.1 GCA_903896585.1 uncultured bacterium | reverse complement strand
CCCCGGGACACTTAGGCTCGGACGGAGCAGCCATGGCAGAGCATTCGGCGGTTAGCATGGCCCTCCCGCGCCGTGCCCGCTCAGGCCGGGCCTTCGCCACAGATCGTCAGGTTCTCGATGCCGGCTTCGCGGTTATCCTCGAATCGGGTTGGGATGCCCTTTCGGTACTCGCCTGCGCGAGGCGGGCTGGGCTGTCGAGTAAGGCCGTCAATGACCGTCATGCCTCGGTGTCGCACCTTGGCGTTGCTGTCTGGCAGGACTCCGCCGGGCCGGCACTGCGCGATGCCCTCGCCTCTGTATTGGAGGCGATGTTGCCCCTTGCTGGTTCGGCGGCAGATATCGCCGCCGGTAACCGGGCGTTCACCTCACTTGCCCGCCCGGGTAGTGCATTAATTGTTGCAGGAGAGTTGCTGGCAGCGGCGGTGTTCGATGGTGTGCTGCGCGGTGTGATCGCTGCCGATCTTCAGGCGTGGCTCGGAGCGTGGTGCATTCCTGGCGGAAAGGTTAAGTCGACTCGGGCTGCACAAGGCGTCTACACACTCGTGGCAGCGTTGGGCCTGCTCTTCGGCTTCCGTCGCTCAGGCGCGGGGAAAGTCAGCCTCCAGCTGCAGGTCGAGAATCTGGCCCTTGCACTGGCGAATCCGGCCAAGCCGAGCAAGCTCCCTGCCCTTGAGGCCAAGCACATGCGCCTTGATCCGCCGGGTCCCATCGATGACGAGCATGATGCACTGCTCGCGGCCACGGTCCTAGAGGTGGCGGCACACGGTTACGCCGGGGCAACTCTCGTACGCATCTTGGCGGCGACGAACTCGACCGAGGGTTTGCTCTATTCGAGATATGACAGCAAGATCGAATTGTTCGTCGCGGCGACCAAGTGGCGGACTGAATACGGATTCATGACTAACCTGAACTGGTTCAAGGCCTTGTCGGAGAAAGTCGGTCCCGGCTTAGCGGATGCAGTTATGTGGCGCGAGTACTTGCGACCAGAGCATGCCCTTGGACGAGGCCTGGCCATCGAGCAAGTGCGTACAGGCTGGCGCGAGCCCTTGATCCAGAAGGTCAATGATGAAGCCGAAGCCGAATTCGCCGTGACCTTGCATAAGGCCAACCCGCACATGACTCGTGCCGTGCTTAGATCAAACTTGCACTGGGATATCGCCTTGGGCTACGGGGCTGAGCTCGCACCCTCATTCTTCCCTGATGCGTGGAAGCTCCCCTTCGACGTCGTGTCCGTACCAATGCTGGCTGGGCCGACGAGCGAAGACCTCGTACTCGGCTACCTCGGCACCTAGACATGTGATGCGCCGGTCGGCGGGTGAACCCGAAGGGAAACTCACAACTAGGAGCCAAGTCATTTTTTAACTATTAATTAATGCGTCTCGCTGTGGTGTAGCCTTCAAAGTCTTGCGACTTCCTAGGGGAGAGGTGATTGGCCCTGGAAACAGAACGCATGACCACCGGCGACAAACAGTTTGCTGGGCTCTCCCTCCGAGCCTTGGCTTGGCGACGTCTCCGTCGCGACAAGGCTGCAATGGTCGCCATGGTATTTCTGATTTTCGTCACATTAGTGGCTATCTTCACCCCGCTAATCGTTGGCGCTTTGGGACTTGACCCCTACGAATTTGATCAATCCACTCTTGACCCCGCGCTGGGCTCAATTCCTAGTGGAGCGTGGGGTGGAATTTCGTGGGAACACCCATTCGGTGTTGAGCCACTCACGGGGCGAGATATTTTTGCCCGACTCCTTTACGGTGCACGCATCTCAATATTTATAGCATCAACGAGTGTTCTCTTCATCGTGATCATTGGGACTGTAGTTGGGATTGTGGCGGCATATAAGGGTGGTTGGCTCGACACGGTCATCGGACGTCTAACCGACTTGATTCTTGCTTTCCCATTCCTACTGATTCTTATCGCGTTGAGCCCGGTACTGACCCAGCGATTGGAAGCAATTGGATTGGGCCCCGAATTCTCTCGGTTTGCTTACCTGATCATCGTTTTTGTTGTCTTTGGTTGGCCATACCTTGCGCGCTTAATTCGTGGGCAGGTATTGAGTTTGCGTGAACGAGAATTCGTTGAGGCGGCTGTCGCCACAGGAGCCCCTACGCGACGGATTCTTTTCAGAGAAATTCTGCCCAACCTATGGGCGCCGATTATCGTCTATGCAACTATCTCGCTACCCACCCTCATTGCTGCGGAAGCAGTCCTTTCCTATCTGGGTGTGGGCATTATCGAACCGACACCTTCATGGGGAAAAATGCTTTCTGACTCGGTTCGATACTTCGTCATCATTCCCTCGTACCTATTTATTCCAGGAACGGTTTTGTTCTTGGTGGTGTACTCATTCAATGTTTTTGGCGATGCCATCCGCGATGCCCTTGATCCGCGAGGGAGTAGAAACTATTAGATAAAGAATTCAATGACCCCACCCGGGTGTCATTGATGAATGAGGGCTTGGAGCCCTCATTACAGAAATGGAGGAACAAATGAGAAGAAGATCCGTACGTAGTCTTGGCCTCGTTGCTGTTGTTGCATCTGGCGCCCTCGTGCTTGCCGGTTGCGGTGGCGGAGACGACTCCAGCCCCGCGGCCGACGCAAATGATGGGGGCGCAGCTGGCGGCACGATCAACGTGCTCACCCTAGAAGAGCAGTTCTTGCATATCGACCCGCAACGTGTTTACACGGGTGTTGACTTGGCATTCCTGAACGGGTTCATGATGCGAACCCTGACTTCATACAAGTTCGCAGAAGGCGCTGAAGGCGTCACGATTGTGCCGGACATGGCAACTGATCTTGGTACGCCGAACGAAGATGCGACCTCATGGAATTTCACCATACGTGACGGCGTCACCTTCGAAGATGGCTCTGAAGTCGGTTGCGCAGATGTGAAATACGGCGTATCCCGTACCTTTGCTCAAGATGTCATCACCGACGGTCCAACCTATGCAATCTCACTTCTGGATATACCGAGCGCTGAAGACGGTTCATCTGTCTACAAGGGCCCATATGTCACTGAAGGCAACGACGTTGCTGCATTTGATGCCGCTGTCACATGCTCCGATGACAACAAGACCATTACTTTCAACTTGAATCGCCCCGCAGGTGACTTTAACTACACCGTGACCCTGTTGGCGTTCTCGCCAGTTCCTGCTGCTGTAGATACCGGCGAGGGCTATGACAATGCACCCGTATCAACCGGTCCATACAAGATCTCTGAGTACACCAAGGGCCAAAAGATGGTTCTGGTGCGCAATGAGAACTGGAACCCAGAATCAGATGACTACCGTCCCGCATACCCTGATCAAGTCGTTGTTCAGTTCGCCCTTGATCCATCGGCGATCGATCAACGTCTTATCGCCGATGCTGGCGATGATCAATCTGCTGTCACGTTTGCTGGGTTGACACCTGAGTCGCTGGCAACAGTTTTCGCAGGTAGTGATCCGCGCTTCACGGAGCGTTCGGTTGACGGTCTTGATCCATATGTTCGCTACCTCACCATCAATACTGAGAAGGTGCCAAACCTCAAGCATCGTCAAGCAATTGCAGTTGCACTTAACCGTTCTGAGTTGCTCACCATTGCTGGTGGTGACTTCGCCGGTACCTTGGGAGATGGTGTGATCAAGCCCAACTTGGCAACCGACTACGCCGAATCTGGCATGTGGGAGAACCTCTTTGGCGGACCAGTTGCTGACACAGGTGACCCTGAAATGGCAAAGAAGTTGATTGCTGAATCCGGGGAGCCAATGCCGGTTATCACCTATGACTATCCGCAAACTCCAACAAATGACAAGGCAGCTGCATCGGTTCAGGCATCATTGGCTGCGGCTGGGATCGAGTGCAAGCTCAATCCCATTGAGGCGGGTCAGTACTACGGTGTCGTGTTCGATCCAGCCCAGCAGAATGAATTGAACTCTGCTGGTTGGGGACCGGACTGGCAGAACGCATCTACCATTATCCCCGAACTATTCGGTGCAAATGGTGGATTCAACCTCTCGCGGGTCAATGACCCTGCCTTCGAGGAAATGATTCAAACTGCACTTGCGACGACAGATCGTGAAGCTCAGGCAACTGAGTGGAAGGAACTGAATAAGTATGCAATGGAGCAAGCCTGGGCAGTTCCCACTCGTTTTGGGAAGGCCCAGTACCTCTGGGGTTCCAAGGTGGGCAACGCCTACCTATGGGATGCCTATGGCACGCTCCCATTTGGTGAGCTCTACGTCATGCAGTAAGGGAAGCTGGGTGGACCTCGCGCAAGCGAGGTCCACCTCTTTCATCTCAGTAATACTCTGATTTCAGAGCATCTGTCGTCAAAGGACACTAATGACCACTTACGTGATTCGCCGACTATTGACCGGCTTATTGATCCTGATCCTGCTCAGCATGGTCACGTTCTTGCTATTCAATGCCCTTCCTGCGGATCCTGCTGCTCTCACGTGTGGTAAGTCCTGTAATCCGCAAACCATTGAGGCTAATCGCGAACGACTTGGTCTCGATTTGCCACTTTATGTGCAGTACCTAGAGTTTGTTAAGGGTATTTTTCTAGGCCGAACCTACGGCTCCGGAACGGCGACATTTCAATGTAACGCACCATGTCTGGGTTACTCATTTCGCAAGGGCGAGGAAGTTACGCCCTTGATTCTCAATGCCCTACCAGCCACCGTTTGGCTAGCGGCGGGTGCCTTTGTTCTGTGGCTTATCCCGGGTGTGCTCCTTGGAATCTATGCATCTCGCCGTCGTGGTCGCTGGCAGGAGCGCGCAACACTGGGCGCCGCGCTGGTTGGCTATTCATTCCCTTCATTCTTTATCGGTCTACTCCTTTTGTTCTTTGTCGTGATTCGATGGCAATGGTTGCCGTATCCAAGTTACATTTCACCCTTTGAAGACCCCGTCCAATTCCTGCAAACCATGATCCTTCCGTGGCTGACTTTGGCACTGGTCTATATGGCTTTCTATATTCGTCTAACGCGCAACCAACTTCTGGAGACCTACAGCGAAGATTACATCCGCACAGCGAGAGCCAAAGGGCTCACGGAGAGCACCGTGATTGGCAAACACGCTCTTCGCGCGGGCCTGACACCGATT
>CAITYI010000127.1 GCA_903896585.1 uncultured bacterium | reverse complement strand
TGCAATGAACTCCTCGATACCAACATTCGCGTAGTGATCCCACCCCAGTGATTGGGTGCCCGGGCTTTCCTCTGGGTTCGTTCGAGTGGTTCCGTGTTCGGGGCGACCCGTTGAAGCGCACGTCACCACCAACATGCCGGGTGTTGCCAACACAGCCAGTGAATTGGCAATCGTCAATCGCCAATCGGGATCATGTTCTAAAGCCTCGCAGGAAATCACAAAATCAAATTCGCTCCCGAGCCCGGCATTGCCCACCATGTCGTGGGCACTGAGCACCAGGTCGACACCTGGTCCGGCGGAGAGATCGATTCCAATGTATTCCCGGGCAGTTGCGAACATAGATCGGAAAGTCCCGTAAACGTCAAAGCTGCCGACCTCCAGGATCCGAGAGCCGGAAATTGTGTCGGCGTTGAGATCGCGCACCAGTTGCACAAACTTGGTCTGCTCCGGGTGGCTCATTCATCCAACTCTAGAGCACACGAGCCGCGATTAACCTCGCCAGCATTAGGCTCACACCGTGCGCCTCATTGATGTCACCGACCTGGTGGAGTTCCTCGAACGCGAGGAATCCGTGTCCGGTGTGCAGCGGGTGGTGGCAGAGGTAGCGCCACTGCTCTCGGACACCACACCGGTGGTCCTGGACCGCGGGCGTGGGGTCTTTGTCTCGTTGACACCAGCTGAAAAGGCTCAGGTAATCGACACCGGTGCCCGAGCGAATATAGGCACAAACATTGACCGAAGCGAACTCGCCCACCGCGCTCGATTAATCCTGGACCGAGCAAAGTCAGCAACGCCGGTGTCCATTGATCACCACACGATTCTGATCTTCTTGGGCGCGCTCTGGATTTCTGATGCCCTGATGCTTGCTGCCCGGAACGCCCACAACCAAGGCGCAAAGCTGGTGACTTTGCTTTATGACCTGACTCCGGTACTGGATGCGCACCACACCGCCGGAGTGAACCGACTCTTTGAACGCTACCTTGATATTGCCGGCACGTTGGCCAGTAGTGTTCCGGCGATCTCTCAATCAAGTCGCCGTGATTTCCACACTTACTGCAAAGACCACGGGTGGTCAACGCCACCGGGGTCGGCAACCGGCCTGCCACCTGGCATCACACCCCAATCCACCACCGGTGAATCCCCGTGGCCGCGACCCTACGCATTATTCGTGGGCACAATCGAAGGTCGCAAAAACCACCTGCTCGCACTTAATGCGTGGAAACAATTGGACAACCCACCTGATCTGGTGTGTGTGGGCCGGTTGGGTTGGAACGCCAATGAATTCCTCGACGAATATCTCGCAACCAAGGGCCTTAATGGCACCGTGAGTGTGATCGATTCGGGCGTCACCGATCAGGAACTTCACAACCTCTACCAACACGCACTGTTCACGATTTACCCCAGTACCTATGAAGGCTGGGGACTTCCGGTTTCGGAGTCCTTGGCTTTCGGCAAAGTCACGATTGTGGCGGATAACTCCTCACTGCGCGAAGCAGGTGGGGATCTAGCCGACTACTTTGAGAGCAACAACCTCGAGGCTTTTGTCTCGGTGCTCAACCGACAAGCACTCAACACCACCAACCGAACACAAAGAGAAGTAAAGATCAAGGCCACTGCACCGAACCCCATCA
>CAITYI010000126.1 GCA_903896585.1 uncultured bacterium | reverse complement strand
TCCGCTGGAACAACGCAGCGCCAATCAATCACGGGGGATCAAATTCTGATCAGCAAAGCACAGGGTGAGATTCTGTTGTTGATCGCCGAGGGCTACACAAATACCGCGATCGCCAAGAAGCGAGGGAAATCTGTCCGCGCGACAGAGGCCTTGGTCCAACGGACGTTCACAGTTTTGGGCTTGGGCAATGACAGTGATTTCAATCCACGGACCAAGGCTGTGCGAATGTGGCAGCAGGGAAAAATATTGGTGAAGTAAGTACCTCGCAACGGCAACAACAACCCCGATCCACCAGCGCTTAGTGAATAAATCACGCTAACCTTGAGGTGTGGATCAACTCAATGTGTACGGCGAGGCTCTCGAAATATGTAGCGTGGAACCCCTTACCGGTTTTTATCGTGATGGCTATTGCAATACCGGTGCAGATGACTTTGGATCGCACACCGTGTGCACCGTGGTGAGCGCAGAATTTTTAGAACACCAACGGTCGGTGGGAAATGACCTGTCAACGCCACTCCCGCAATTCGATTTTCCTGGTCTCAAACCTGGAGACCGCTGGGGGGTGTGCGCGGGGCGGTGGTTGCAGGCGTATCAAGATGGTGTGAAAGCGCCAGTGGTGCTCGCGGCAACAAATGAAGCCGCACTAGAAGCGGTCCCACTTGCGGCGCTGGAGGAATGCGCGGCTGATGTACCCGATGACCTATCAGGACTTGGTGAGTAATCGCCCATAGCGGTGCATGGTCTGAGAGATTGACTGTTCTTTTACCCAGTGGGTGAGTTCAAGGCGACCAACGTTTGTGACCGGGGCCGGATCAACACACACGCCGTGATTGTTTGCTTGTTCATAAAGTTCCCTCGTGGCAGGTGCGAGAATTCTTAGTCTCACCTCTCCGGAACTTGTAGCTAGTCGCGCTCCGAGGGCTGCCTCTGATTCTTGACTGCACACTGAAATCTCGAGCGGAACCCCGGTAACACGAGTCGCTTCGCGCACGAGATCGATCTCAGGGGCTGTCGGGTCACTGCACCGCACAAAGACTTTGTCAATTGGTAGGTAACGCAAAATATTTGATTCACTTTGTAACCCGGCCGGATCATGTTCTTGAGTGAAATATTCATTCCACTGTTTGCGATAGTCGTTACTAGAGAAATCCAGTTGTGATTGCGACCACGTGCCGTAACCGGATAGGTGATTGGGCCCACCGGGTTTTGTCCCGGGACCGATACTGGATTTTTTCCACCCACCAAATGGTTGGCGGTCAACTATTGCTCCGGTGATATGTCGATTGATGTATGCGTTACCGACCTGCACGCGGTCAGTCCATAGGTTGATTTCCTTCGGATCAAGTGATTGCAGTCCGCCGGTGAGACCGTAAATGGGAGTGTTCTGCAATTCAATCGCGTGATTGAGGTCCTTGGCACGCATCAATCCGAGTACTGGACCAAAGCATTCGGTGAGGTGAAACCAGGAATTTGGCTGCACGTCTTTGCGAACCCCTGGCGTGTAGGTGTTGTCATTGATCTTTTGGGGCTCCACCAACCAACTTTCCCCGGGTTCGAGAGTGGTCAGTGCACGCAAAAGATTTCCGTTGGGAGCAGTGATTACCGGGCCAACCATGTTGTTGAAGTCGGTGGCCTCGCCGACCGTTAATGAACTGACAGCATCTGCAAGACGGGTATGAAAATCCGGGTCATCGTAAACAGATGCCTCAATGATCGCCAGGCTTGCCGCGGAACATTTTTGCCCAGCGTGACCAAATGCGGACTTGACCAATTCCTTAATTGCTTGATCGATATCTGCTGCGGCAGTGATCACCATGGCGTTCTTGCCGCTTGTTTCCGCATTGAGATACATGTCAGGTTTCCAACTCTGGAACATCTTGGCTGTCTCGAGGCTACCGGTGAGCATGACCATGTCGACCCCGGAATGGGTCACCAAGTGTTTGCCCACTTCATTGTCAGGTGTGCAGACCAATTGCACGAGATCTTCCGGCACACCAGCTTCATGGAGTTGTTGAACCAGGGCGGCCGCAACAGCACGCGCTTCGGGTGCGGGTTTGAGAATCGCAGCACTCCCAGCGGCAATTGCGCTCACCAAACCGTTAGTGGGAATTGCAGCGGGGAAATTCCACGGACCGGCAACAAGCACAAGGCGGTGGGGTGTCCAAGTGAGTCCGCGCGCAATGAACCCCTCGTGCGCAACGGTGCAGTGAGCGGCGTAGGTGGCGAAGTCAATAGCTTCGGAAACTTCCGGATCACCCTCGCGCACTGTTTTGCCCACTGTCCTTGCCATGATTGCAAGAGTTGCACCTCGGTGCTCCTCCATGACCTCAGCAACTTGAGCCAAGACAACGCGGCGGGCAGCAAACGACATGAATTGCCATTGTTGTTGTGCAACGTGGGCACGCTCTACGGCTGCATCAACTTCAGAAATAGTTTCCACCAACTCCGGTTGCGGTATCAGCGTGGTGGCAAATGCGGATTCAATCCATTCGCGGTTGGCGGGAAGTATGAAGTCGGTGTCCACACTCGGAATGAAGTGGCCGTCAACCGGGTATCGAATTATTTGGTTGCGCCTGTCCTGGGTTCGGTGCGATGCACGCGAGACGGCGTGCCGGTCATGTACTGAATTACGGAACCACTCGGCCTGTCGGTGCCACTCGGGTGAACCTGGAGTGATGTCAAACAGTGCACGCAGAAAATTCTCCGGAGCCGAGTTTTCATCGAGGCGACGCGACAGATACGCAATGGAAGCATCTCGATCCTCCTTCGCAACAACAGGTGAGTACAACAGGAGTTCGCCAGCATCAGTGCGAACCGCCCGCGCCTGCGGAGGTGCCATTCCTTCCAGCATTTCAATGTCAATGATGTCGTGGGCGTTAAGTAGGTCGCGAAGGGTGAGAGCCCATGCAACCTCAAAAAGATTGTGACTGGCAATGCCGATGCGCACCGCACCGCGATCTGAACGAGTCAAAGCAGTTTCCAGCATTGCTTTATAAGAAGCGTCGACATCATGTTTGGTGGGATACGGCGCCTGGGGCCAGTCATGTAACTCTGCTTCCACAACCTCCATGGCGAGATTCGCGCCCTTGACCAATCGAATCTTGATCGGTGCGCCGCCATTGCGAAATCGGTCGTTGGCCCAGTCAATGAGGGTGATCAGTGCACTGTGACTGTCGGGGATGTATGCCTGCAGCACAATGCCGGCGCGCAAATTTGTGAACTCCGGCATGGACAATACCGACATGAAAGATTCGATTGACAGTTCTAGGTCGCGGTATTCCTCCATGTCGAGGTTGACAAATGTGGTGGGGGTGGTTGCGCCGGCTGCTCGATACAAATCAATGAGTCGTTCTTTAATGCGCGCGAGTGACTCCGGCATTGCCAAAATATCCAGATTCGCGCAGATTGCAGAAATCTTGACGGATACATAATCAACATCGGGTCGTTGAATCCGATCTCGCACCATGTCGGTACGCGTTGTCGCTTCCTGATCACCCACAATCGACTCACCGAGAACATTGATGTTCAGGTTGAAACCGTCGGCCTTACGGTGACGCACGTACTTACTAAATGCGGGGTCCTCGGCGGGCAAAATCACCCCGGCAGTGTCCTTGGCAATCCGCCAGTCCACGGCTTTTTCGGTGATCCCTGGAATAAGGGGTGCAACTTTGCCCAGGGAAGCCAGACCGAATCGATCGAATCCACCCAGTGATGCAGGGACACCTGAGTCGGTGAGGTCAGCGAGCCGGCGGGCTGCCCGCTTGGGGTCCCGAATTCGCAACACCTGATCGGTCAGGTCCAAAAGGAGATCGCGCCCGGATTCATCGGCGAGCAAACGAGAAAGCCGTTGGGCGGAAGCCGCTTCCTTGCGGGAAGTGTCGGCAAGGGAAGCCTCAAGTAGGGCGAGGGCGCGAGCTTCGGCCAGTTCAATGAGCACCTGATCGGATGGCAGATCCGAGATATTCACTATCGGGGTGTGGGTCGTGGTCATGTTTCTATCCAATCGGGGCTGTCTTGTGTCAGAGTGTGCCGGTGAATGTCGAATTGATACAAAATCCAGCGGTGGTCGTGTTCCGGCAATTGGTGGATGGAATTCCCCAGGTGCTCGGGTCGGTCAAGGACCTACAGGATCGGCACGTGTATGCCAATGAAGGGTTTTGTGCCCGATTGGGCCGGAAATCCACCGAAGTCCTCGGGCATACCGTGCCGGAACTCTTTGGCGCCGAACTGGCGGCGTCCTATTTGGCCCAAGATGAATTGATACTAAAGACCGGACGCCCGCTACAGCATCAGTTGGAGTTGATCGTGCGAGCGGATGGGCAACTGGGTTGGTATGTCACGAGTAAGTCGCTGATTCTCGATTCCGCAGGCGACCCTTGCGGGATCGCGGTGCTCTCGGTGGATTTGCACTCCCAGGTGAATAGCGCCCATGCTGGGTTGGCCAAGGTGATTCGCGCCGTGCGGGATCACATTCACGCGCAGTGGCGGGTCTCCCAGATGGCAGAAGTCGCCGGTATTTCATCGACCTCACTTGAGAGATTGGCGCGCCGGACTCTTGGACTTCCGCCCCAACAACTCCTGCAACGGCTGCGCCTTGAGCATGCGGTCACGCTGATCACCCAGACCGACCTAGGCCTAGGGGATATCTCTGCCGAATGCGGGTTTTATGACCAGAGCTCATTCACTCGACAATTCCGCAAGGTTTTGGGTTTAACACCCGGTGCCTATCGCCGCGCCCGTTGAGCGAAACCGATAACCTCAGACTCGTGCTGCTTTCCGACCGCGACATCCTCGCTGAAATCGATAACCAACGAGTGGCTATTGAGCCCTTCGATCCCGGCATGATCCAGCCTTCGAGTATCGATGTGCGATTGGACCGCTGGTTTCGAGTTTTTGAAAACCACCGTTACCCGCATATTGATCCCAGTATCGAACAAGCTGATCTCACTCGTTTGATTGAACCGGAAGCCGATGAACCATTCATTTTGCATCCCGGTGAATTCGTATTGGGATCCAGCTATGAAATCGTGTCACTGCCCGATGACATTGCCGGCAGGTTAGAAGGTAAGTCCTCACTTGGTCGCCTTGGACTACTCACGCACTCGACCGCAGGATTTATTGATCCAGGATTTTCCGGACATGTGACCCTTGAATTATCAAATGTTGCAACATTGCCGATCAAACTTTTCCCCGGCATGAAAATCGGACAGCTATGTTTATTCCGATTGTCGAGCCCGGCGGAACATCCTTATGGTTCTGAGAAATACGGTTCTCGTTATCAAGGCCAGCGCGGCCCGACACCGAGTCGGTCATTCGCGAATTTTCACCGCACTCAAATCTGACGAGTCCGCACATGCCCCTGCCGGACGAGAGCGAATTTGACAGTAAATTGGAAATCTTCGATTACTCGGATTTTGGTGTTGGTATTCGCTTCCTCGCGCAACAACTTGTAAACGATGATTGGATTCCCGACACCATCTTGGGTGTTGTTCGTGGTGGCCTTTTTGTCGCTGCCGGGATCGCGTACGCCCTCGACATTAAAGACGTTCGGCATGTGAATATTGAGTTTTACACCGATGCTGGTGAAACCTTGCCGGAACCAGTATTGATCGGGCAGGCTCCCTACCTCGCAGACCTTTCGGGAAAAAAGGTGTTGGTCGCGGACGATGTCGCCGACACTGGAGCAACGCTGCATTTTGTTCGACAATTGCTTCCTGCCGATGCCAACGTTCGAGTGGCAGTCCTCTACTCCAAGCCCGCGTCCACCTATCCGCCGGAAATTGCATGGCGCAGTACCGATAAGTGGATCAGATTTCCCTGGATTCAGGTGCCCCCTCTGAGAGTGGAGTCGCAGGGTCGTTCATCTGTCTGATGTGCGCAGTGGATTCATCGGGGCAATCCGGTGGTGGGGTGGTAGAGCTCCTCGATCGGATCCTGATCTGGAGTGACGCCGAGTTCCCGGGCGGAATCAACGAGGGCGGTCAGGGCGGAGCGACGGGCTTGCGGATCCTTTATGTTAATCACCGTCAATTTCTACCATCTATCGACATTATTGATCAATTCTTGGCGCGCACGGACTCCAAAAGAATCGTGGCAACATCCTGAACCTTCACACCCTCGGCCAAGCCCTCTTGTTGACGGGAAGTGACGGCATCGTTGAGCATGACCGAACAGAAGGGACAGGCCACAGCGATTGTTGTGGCGCCGGTTGCGATTGCTTCGTCGCCACGGGTCTTGTTGATTTGTTGGCCGATTTTTTCTTCCATCCACATGCGGGCGCCGCCGGCGCCACAGCAGAAGGACTTCTCGCCGTGCCGAGGCATTTCAATTTTCTTGGCACCCGTTGCTTCCAGCAGTTCGCGGGGTGGCACATAAATATTGTTATGACGACCCAGGTAGCAGGGATCGTGGTAGGTGACACTCTCGCCCGGTTCCGTTACGGGGGTGAGGCGACCAGTGTTGACCAACTCACGCAGTAGTTGAGTGTGATGCACAACGTCGTAATTGCCACCAATTTGTGGGTACTCGCGCTTGAGGGTGTTCAGGCAGTGCGGGCAGGTGACCACGATCTTGGTTGCTTTGATCTCATTTAACATTTCAACATTTTGTTGGGCCTGCATTTGGTAAAGGAATTCGTTACCGGCGCGGCGAGCAGGGTCACCGGTACACGTCTCGCCATCGCCAAGGACCATGAACTTCACACCAGCGGTGTTAAGGAGTTCAGCAACGGCCTTAGTTGTTGCCTTGGCTCGATCTTCATAGGCGCCAGCGCAACCCACCCAAAAGAGATAATCAATGTCGGCCGGAATTTCATCCTCGCCCTCGCGGCCAAAGACTCGGACATTGAAATCAACCTCCCCGATCCACGAATTGCGATCCGAAGCATTCATGCCCCAGGGGTTTCCCTTGGTCTCAACATTTTTGAACATGCCATTGAGTTCGGCGGGGAAGTCGGTGGTGACCATGACCTGATTGCGGCGCATGTCAGCAATGTGGTCAATGTGCTCAATGTCAACGGGACATTGATTCACACAGGCGCCACACATGGTGCAAGACCAAAGGACATCATCGGAAATAATCGGAAGTTGCAGTGAGAAATCCCGGTGACCGTTAAAAGAGTAACCATCGGTTGCTTCGTGTTCGGAATCTGCACGTGATCCAATAAATGGAATCTCCACCAGTTCACGTTGTGATTCGGTCAAACCTTCCAGCGCTTTGGCATCCAGCTCACCCATGTCGGGACGGGAACCGCGAGCGGCCAAAAGGTATGGCGCGGATTCAAAGAGATTTTCCCGCAGGTCCATGATCAACAGCTTCGGACTCAGTGGCTTCTCGGTATTCCATGCGGGGCATTGGGATTGGCAACGGCCGCATTCGGTGCAGGCCATGAAATCGACGTAGTTCTTCCAAGTGAACTCGGAGATATGTCCCTTGCCGAATGAAGCATCGTCGGGGGGATCTTCGAAGTTAAGTGGCTTGCCGTCGTAATAGATCGGAAGCAGCGGACCAAGTCCGTTGGGACGACGCGAGGTGTACACGTTCACCGGTGCAGTGAAAATATGCAGATGCTTACTGTTGAGCACAAGCAACAGGAACGCAAGAATTACGCCAACGTTCAGCCACAGACCAATAGTTTCGATCCATTCATTTGTGTGAACACCCAAACCCTGAATCCACGTGGCGAAGTACTCGGATGCGAACGCACCTTCGGGGAAGGGGAACACGCCGGTGTTCACCTGAGCTGCGCGGTACAGGAACAGAGTCCAGACCACGTTGAAGATCATGAACAGAACCAGCCACGCACCAGCGGTATGTGATCCAAAGAATCGCGACCAGCGACCTTCCTTGGATGGATTGTTCTTAATGCGAATAGCGGCGAACATGAGAATGCCAACCAGAACAAGGACTGCGAACAGGTCTTCAGCAAAACCAACGATTGGCCAGGTGCCAATAAATGGAACGGCAAAGTCGGGATCGTACAAAGCTCCAAATGCTTCAATCACCGTTAAGCCAAGAACCAGGAAACCCCAGAACGCAAAGACGTGGGCGGTACCGGGAACTACCCACTTGAGTAACTTCTTTTGCCCCAGTACCTCGGTGGCCTCGGCCTCAACTCGCACGGTGGGATCGGTGAAACGGCCGACGGCCGGCCGACCGGACCTAGCCAGTGAGAACAGGAACCAACCACGTTTCGCGGCCAAGCCAAGCAGAATGACAATGATGGCTGTTCCAATAAGGGCGCGGAGGAGCAATTGATCCATTGGGAAAGGTTACCGAACCTAGCGATGTTGACTATTCGAAGCAGCCAGGTGGGCAAATGAGCGGGAAAAGTCACCCGGCCGTGAGCTCGAAAATTGACCCCCTGACCCTGAGTTAGCTCCGAATTTGTCTATGAGTCCGCCCGACTCAACTAATATGATCCCGATTTGACGTATTAGATGAAATCGGGCACAATAGGAACATATTTTCTGGGATTTCCCAGAGTTCACCCGACATAATTCCAGCCCAAAACCCATAGTTACCAACAAGAAATAGAAATGAGGAGCCACCTAATGGCTAGAGCAGTAGGAATTGACCTCGGTACCACCAACTCAGTGGTTTCCGTATTAGAAGGCGGCGAACCCGTCGTTATCGCGAACGCAGAAGGTGCTCGCACCACCCCGTCGGTTGTCGCATTCGCCAAGAACGGTGAGGTGCTTGTTGGTGAAGTTGCCAAACGTCAGGCCGTGACCAACGTTGACCGCACGATTCGGTCCGTGAAGCGCCACATGGGGACCAATTGGAATGTGGATATTGACAGTAAGAAATACACCCCGCAGGAAATTAGCGCCCGCACCCTCATGAAACTCAAGCGCGATGCTGAGGCCTATCTCGGTGACTCGGTCTCTGATGCCGTGATCACCGTCCCCGCGTATTTCAGTGACGCACAGCGCCAGGCAACCAAGGAAGCCGGCGAAATCGCAGGTTTGAACGTCCTTCGGATCATTAACGAACCAACATCTGCGGCATTGGCTTATGGTCTTGACAAAGGTGATGTCGAGCAAACGATTCTGGTCTTTGACCTCGGTGGCGGCACATTTGACGTTTCACTCCTTGAAATCGGCGACGGAGTCGTTGAAGTCAAGGCCACCAGTGGCGACAACAACCTTGGTGGAGACGACTGGGATAACGCGGTTGTCGACTGGTTGGTAACCCAATTCAAGAATGCGCACGGTGTGGACCTGTCCAAAGACAAAATGGCCATGCAGCGCCTCCGTGAAGCTGCAGAGAAAGCAAAGATTGAGCTCTCGAGTTCCACCGAAACGGGAATTAACCTGCCCTACATCACGGCAAGTGCGGAAGGTCCCCTGCACCTTGAGGAAACCCTGAGCCGCAGCAAGTTCGAATCCCTCACGGCTGATCTACTCAAGCGCACCAAGGCGCCATTTGAAGCTGTTGTGAAGGATGCCGGTATCAAGGTTGCCGACATTGATCAAGTAGTGCTGGTTGGTGGATCAACTCGCATGCCGGCCGTTGCAGAACTCGTCAAGGAAGTAACCGGCAAAGACGCCAATAAAGGTGTTAACCCTGACGAAGTTGTGGCAATCGGTGCCGCACTGCAAGCAGGTGTACTCCGTGGCGATGTCAAAGATGTTCTTCTCCTGGACGTGACCCCACTTTCCTTGGGAATTGAAACCAAGGGTGGCGTTATGACCAAGTTGATCGAACGCAACACCACCATTCCGACCAAGCGAAGTGAAAAGTTCACTACCGCTGAAGACAATCAGCCCTCCGTGTTGATCCAGGTGTACCAGGGTGAGCGCGAGATGGCTGCTTACAACAAGCAACTGGGAACCTTCGAATTGACCGGTTTGCCACCTGCTCCACGTGGCATTCCCCAAATCGAGGTGACCTTCGATATTGACGCGAACGGAATTGTGCACGTCTCCGCGAAGGACAATGCAACCGGCAAAGAGCAGTCAATGACTATCTCGGGCGGGTCTTCGCTGAGCAAAGAAGACATTGACCGCATGATGCGCGATGCCGAGCAACACGCTGAAGAAGACAAGGCGCGCCGCGAGGAAGCTGAAGTCCGTAACAATGCCGAAGCACTCGTCTACCAAACGGAGAAGTTCCTAGCAGATAACGCGGACAAGGTTCCTGCAGAGGCGAAGTCAAATGTTCAAGAGCCACTCGATGAACTCAAAAAGGCAATCGAAGAAAACGATGCCGCAGGCATGCGCTCAGCAACCGACAAGGTCGCTGCGGCTAGCCAAGCATTGGGTGCTGCCATGTACTCCCAAGCGGAGCAAGATGGCACTGCAGCTTCAGCAGATGCTGCAAGTGAAGCAGCAGATATGTCCGAGGAGGACGTCGTCGACGCTGAAATCGTCGATGAGGATGAATCCAAGTGACGCAGGAATTTGAACAAAGTGATCAAGGTGTGCGCGTCAATGACAAAAGACGCATTGACCCTGACACTTATGAGGTTCGCCAGACCACGTCTGGCGAACCTCAGTCAGAGTTAGCTGCTGACGCTGCACTGATCGAAGGCGAAGTTGGCGGCATCGAAGAAAAAGTTGCTGAGTTAACCAGCGATCTGCAGCGCGTGCACGCCGAATACGCGAACTATCGCAAACGCGTGGATCGCGATTGGGAAGTTAATCGCCAAAGTGCGATTGGCTCGGTATTTGTGGAGCTGCTCCCCATTCTCGATGACATTGACCGGGCTCGCGAACACGGTGAACTCAATGGTGCGTTCAAGACCATGGGTGACAGCCTAGAAGCGATTCTGACCAAAATGGGTCTAGAAAAATTCGGCACCGCACAAGAACCATTTGATCCGAATTTGCATGAGGCACTCGCGAGTGAGGAAATAGAAGGCGTCACCGAACCCACCGTGATTGCCGTATTCCAATCTGGCTACCGCCAGGGTGAGCGAATTCTCCGTCCAGCGCGCGTCAGCGTCGCCGGAACCTGAGGTCATCGAGAGCTTGTGCGATCAAAAATTGCACAACTTAAAGATTGTGAATCTGAATGAATAAAGACTGGATCGAGAAGGACTTCTACGCAATCCTCGGTGTGACCAAAGACGCGACACCCGAGGAAATGAAAAAGAAGTACCGCAAACTCGCACGCGAATTACACCCTGATAAAAACCCAGGTGACAAGAAAGCCGAAGAAAAATTCAAGGAAGTATCCGAGGCCTACGATGTCTTGTCTGATTCCGCGAAGCGCGCGGAGTATGACGAAGCGCGATCCCTGTTCGCCTCTGGTGCGTACGGTCCTCAGGGTGGTTTCGGCGGCGGTCGCGGCGGTGGTGGCTACAACGTCAACTATGAAGATCTTTTCGGCGGCGACCAAAGTGGTTTCGGTGATTTCCTCGGTGGCCTTTTCAATCGCGGTGGCGGGCAGCGAACCCGTCAACCAAGACGTGGTGCCGACATGGAGTCAACCGTCACCCTGTCCTTTGCAGATTCCCTCGATGGTGTGACACTTCCCCTTCGACTATCCGAGGATGCACCGTGCACCATGTGCCACGGAACGGGAGCAAAAGCCGGAACCACACCAAGTGTGTGTCCTACCTGTGGTGGCAATGGCCAAGTGTCCCGTAACGCGGGTGGATTCGCGTTCGCCGAACCGTGCCCCACCTGCCAGGGCCGTGGACTTTTTGTGGAGGACCCATGCACGCTGTGTCATGGAACCGGACGCGGAAAGAAGACGCGCACAGTTCAGGCACGCATCCCAGCTGGAGTGAAGGACGGGAGTCGAATCCGACTCAAGGGCAAAGGTGCTCCCGGTGAGCGCGGTGGTCCCAATGGTGACCTGTTTATCAAGGTAACGGTGACGGCCGACAAGTTGTTTACCCGAAAGGGCGACAACCTCAGTGTTACCGTTCCGGTGACATTTGCTGAGGCCGCATTGGGTGCAGAGATTGAGGTTCCCGTTCCCCGTGGCGGCACCGTGAACATGCGGATTCCAGCAGGAACAACAACAGGTCGAACATTTCGGATCAAAGGTAAAGGCATCCGGGGCAAGGACGGTAAGAACCACGATGTCCTTGCTGCCGTCGAGGTTTCCGTTCCCCAGAATCTCAGCGCAGATGCAAAGAGTGCATTGGAAGCATATGCAGCAGCAACTGTCGATCACGATCCTCGAAAAGATATTTACGCATTGGGCGGCAAGTCTGCGAAGTCGAGTACCTCATGACCCAGTCCCATGATGAACTTATTGTTTCCTCGGAAACACCGGTGTACGCAATATCCATTGCGGCGCAATTAGCCGGATTGCATCCCCAAACTTTGCGGCAATACGACCGGGTTGGTTTGGTAGTCGCCCGCCGGGTGGGCGGGCGCAATCGACTTTATAGCGCCCACGATATTCAGCGGTTGCGGTATGTCGCTCAACTATCCCAAGAAGGATTAAGTACTGAGGGCATTCGCCGCGTTTTGGATTTAGAACAGGAAATTGAGAATTTACGCGGGCGCCTTGATGAATTTCACCGCGAACGCTCGTCACGAGCCTTGGTGGTGTGGCGGCCACAACGCAAGAAAAGGGGTTAAATCATGGATATCCAATTCACCACCAAGAGTCAAGACGCACTTGGTGCCGCCATTCGGATAGCTGCATCGCAGGGTAATCCGGTGGTTGAACCTATTCATATTTTGGATTCATTACTACAACAGGGCCCAGGGATTGCATCGGAACTGCTCGAGATAGTGGGTGTGGACCTTCCCGCACTTACGGCATCTGTTCGGGAAGCAATTAAGGCATTGCCCTCAGCGGTCGGTAGCACCGTGGCATCGCCGCAACTGAGTCAATCGAGCTTCAATGTTTTGACCGCCGCAGATAAACTCGCCAAGGAGCGTGGCGACGAATACGTGAGTACCGAACATTTACTCATTGGCTTGAGTGAAGTTGGTGGGCCTAATGTTTCGGATCGACTTGCATCCGCGGGTGCAACTGCACCAGCATTGCTATCAGCATTACAAGACACGAGGGGAAGTGCGCGCGTGACCACTCAAGATCCAGAAAGCACATTCCAAGCATTGGAGAAGTACGGTGTTGATCTCACCGCGCGTGCGCGCGAAGGAAAGATTGACCCGGTAATTGGTCGTGACGAAGAAGTGCGCCGCACCATTCAGGTTCTTTCTCGCCGCACCAAAAATAACCCTGTTCTCATTGGCGAACCCGGTGTGGGTAAAACTGCCGTCGTTGAAGGGCTCGCCCGTCGCATTGTCGAGGGCGATGTTCCCACATCGCTTGTTGGCAAGACCTTGATCTCCCTCGACCTGAGTGCCATGGTCGCTGGCGCCAAGTACCGCGGGGAATTCGAAGAACGCCTCAAAGCTGTCCTTGATGAAATCAAAAACAGCGATGGTCAAGTGATCACCTTCATTGACGAACTTCATACCGTTGTCGGTGCGGGCAGTAGTGGCGACTCCGCCATGGATGCCGGGAACATGCTCAAACCAATGTTGGCTCGCGGTGAGTTGCGCATGATTGGTGCCACCACCCTTGATGAATATCGTGAGTACATTGAAAAAGACGCCGCCTTAGAGCGTCGCTTTCAGCAGGTTTATGTTGATCAACCTTCGGTCGAAGACACCATTGCGATTCTGCGCGGGATCAAGGAAAAGTACGAAGCCCACCACAAAGTTGTGATCTCTGACTCGGCACTTGTTGCCGCCGCTACCCTTTCCGATCGATACATCACGAGTCGATTCCTTCCTGACAAAGCAATTGACCTCATGGATGAATCAGCCAGTCGACTGCGCATGGAGATTGATTCTTCACCGGTCGAGATTGATGTTTTGCGGCGGCAGGTTGATCGGCTGCGCATGGAAGAACTCGCGGTCTCAAAGGAAACCGATCAAGCGTCCAAGGATCGCTTGGAAAAGATTCGTAGTGAAATCGCTGACAAAGACGAGGAACTTCGTGGCCTGCGCATCCGTTGGGATGCCGAAAAGCAAGGTCTGGATCGAATAGGTGAGATCAAGGTGCTGATCGGCGATCTTCGTGCGGTTGCTGACAAAGCCCAGCGAGATGGTGACTTTGAGCAAGCGTCCCGAATCCTGTATTCCGAGATACCTACATTCGAAGAAGAATTGGAACGAGTAACCGCTGAAACAAATGCTCGCGAATCCTCCATGGTCAAAGAGGAAGTCACCGCAGACGACATTGCCGAAGTTGTTGGCAGTTGGACCGGGATTCCCGCAGGTCGCCTCCTGGAAGGGGAGACCGAGAAACTCCTGCGAATGGAAGATGAACTGGGGCGCCGGGTAATTGGGCAGAAGGAAGCCGTTCGTGAGGTCAGCGATGCGGTTCGCCGGGCTCGCGCCGGAATTTCCGATCCCAACCGACCTACCGGATCATTTATGTTCCTCGGGCCAACGGGTGTTGGCAAGACCGAGCTCGCCAAAGCACTTGCAGAGTTCCTCTTTGATGACCAGCGCGCCATGATCCGCATTGACATGAGTGAGTACTCAGAGAAGCACTCGGTATCGCGGCTCGTGGGTGCCCCTCCCGGTTACGTTGGTTATGAAGAAGGTGGCCAGCTCACCGAAGCTGTACGCCGCCGCCCGTACTCGGTCGTCCTACTGGACGAAGTAGAAAAGGCGAACCCCGAGGTATTCGATATTTTGCTGCAGGTTCTAGACGATGGCCGTTTAACCGATGGTCACGGTCGAACAGTGGACTTCCGCAATGTGATCCTGATTCTAACGTCCAACATGGGCTCCCAGTTCTTGATTGACACCTCCGTGCCATTTGAAGAGCGCAAGAAACAAGTGATGGAAGTTGTTCGCCAACAATTCCGACCCGAGTTCCTCAATCGTCTTGATGCCATGGTCGCTTTTGATCCACTGGATAAAGAGGAACTCGCCCGCATTGCTGGAATTCAGATTGAGCAACTGCAAAAGCGACTTGATGATCGACGGATCAGCCTCGACCTTGATTCAAGTGCGCGCGAATGGTTGGTGGATCGCGGCTTTGACCCGGTATACGGTGCTCGGCCGCTTCGTCGGCTCGTGCAAACAGCGGTGGGTGACAAACTCGCCATGGCGATTCTCGGCGGTGAAGTCCGCGATGGCGACACCGTGCACATCACTACTGAACCAAGTGGGGACGGCTTAAGTTTGAAAGTCGATTCAGAGCCTCGGTAAGCACGGCTGGTTTCTTGCAGAATGCCCACCGAACATAGGTGGTGAAACCGGTGCCACCTTCGGTGAAAACCTGGAATGGAATCGCGGCCACACCGAAGGTCTGAGGAAGCATGTGACAAAACTCCAGTCCGTCGGTGTAGCCGAGGGTGGAAATGTCGGTGCATAAAAAATAAGTTCCCTCGGTCGGCAGCACCCTGAGCCCGAGATCGGCTAGGCCGGTGCTGAGTTGATCCCGCTGCGCCTGGAGACCTGCGCGAAACTCGGTGAAATAGGAATCAGGCAAATTCAATCCGGTTGTCATGGCGATTTGGAAAGGTCCACCGGACACATAACTTAAGTGTTGCCGTACCCCGCGAACTGCGGCAATCAAGTTAGTGGGGCCGGTTGCCCACCCAACTTTCCAGCCGGTGAAGGAGAAACTCTTGCCGCCCGAACCAACGGTGATTGTTCTTTCGGACATTCCCTCGAGGGTGGCGAATGGCACATGTTGGTG
>CAITYI010000125.1 GCA_903896585.1 uncultured bacterium | reverse complement strand
CCGCAACAGCATCATCGGTGAGGGTGCCGTGATTGGCGATCACTGCATTATTGACGGCAGTGTGATCGGTGATCACAGTCAAGTCGGCGCGCACAATGAACTGCGCGAGGGCGTTCGAGTGTGGGTGGACTCGGTCATCCCTGAATTATCCGTTCGATTTTCCTCGGATCAGTAGCGACTGCACGTCAATTTCGGGGCGCTCGCGAGCTGGTGCTGTCGGCTGGCCGACCGCAATTGCACCCAAAGGCCAATAGGTATCGGCTAGGTCCAGTACGCGGCGCATGGTTGTCGGACAGAAGATTGACGATGAAATCCACGCGGAACCGAAATTATCGGCGGCAATACTGATCAGCATGTTTTCAATGGCGGCACCACCGGCAATGTGGAACATGATCCGCTCGCTGTCATTGCGGTGACCAATATCGATTCCGTCAATGATCGGGTAGGTATGGGCACCGGCTGCGAGATCGACAAACGGGAAAATAACGGTGGGTGCGGTGCGCAGAATATTTCCGCGACTCACGCGCTTGTCGACTTCTTCGGTTGTCCGGCCTTCGGCGGCTAAATCTGTTCTCCATGATGCCTGCATGGCATCTAATAGCTCCTCCCGGAGGGAGTCATCTTGACCGCGGACCAAAATGAGAAACCGCCACGGCAGAGTGTGGTGTGGCGCGGGAGCGCTCACGGCAGCATGCAGTGCGCGGTCAATCACTTCTGCAGGCACGGGGGAATCGGTAAATGAGCGCACGGTTCGCCGCGCGTACACGGCGTTACGTGCACCTTCGATCCTTGCTTCTGCGGTTCCTACCGAAAATAGGTCTTCTTCGGTGGGGCGAATCAGATCACGAGCTGATGGTTGTTCATTGCTTGTGACCCAGGTGTGGGCACCGCGAATTACCGCAACCGGTGTCATGCTGCTCTTGGAGCGAACCAGTTCACTCGCCGCGGCCAGTTGATCAGCCACGGCAACCTTGGTCATTTCGAGTTGTCGGCCAAATGGATCCGTTGTACCGGTGAGGTCATCGAGAACGCGAATACCGGATGCACCAATTGCGTGATCCGTCACGCCAAGCCGCCACGCGCGCCCGAGTGTGTCCGTGATGATCACTCCAATGGAAATACCTAAAACCTTTTGGATTGAGGCACGCAAGGCACGGGCACTTGCGTCAGGGTCTTGGGGAAGCAGAACCACGGTGCCGGTCTCGGTATTGCTGGCATCCACACCGGCGGCCGCCAGAATTAATCCATGTTTGTTTTGCACGATCCGGGTTGAGCCCGGTGCTCCATCGCCTTTGTGAATTTTGGTAGCGACCACGCGAACTGTTTCCGCCGTAATTGCGTCTTCGCGGTCTGGAGCTGCAATCACGCGCCCTTCTGCTTTTGCAACGATTTTGCTCGTGACGACCAAAATATCGCCAGATTGTAATCCGCTGGGCAACTCAGTACATGATGCAATTGCGCGCAGAATTATTCCGGTGAGGTCGTCACCTTTACCGAATCGATGATCAATGGATACTCCGATGAGTGAAATCACGAGGATGCATTTAACGTTGAGGGCAGAGCCAGTGACAAGGCGGTTCGAGCTATGGCGCCTGTGATTTCAACATCTGACATCATCAAAGGAATTGCGCTACACGAAATTCCGGCAGCGTTGACTTCCTCCACCGAGTCAGAATCACTCGTGTCCACGAGCCAGAAATCCAAAAGCCCTGAACCTGATGTGCGTGAGCCATAATGCAATGCCACTCCCGCCGCAGAAGTTTCCACTCCGATTGCACTTAAACACGCATCTGCCATTCCGCGAACAGGAGCGCCGTTGACAATCGGGGAGACGCCGATCACCGGTGCGGAAGTATTTTTCAGGGCATCGCGAATTCCGGCAATATTGAGGATCGTGCCGATCGACACAACGGGATTACTCGGGGGAAGGATCACCAGGTCCGCATTGGCGATTGCATCGAGAACTCCCGGTGCCGGTCGCGCCTGATCTTTTCCGACATACACAAAGTCATGGGCTGGCAATGATGCCCGATATTTGATCCACCACTCTTGGAAGTGAATGGCGACTCGCGACTGGGTGTCGGGGTGGTCAACGACAACATGTGTTTCGCAACGGTCATCGGACATAGGGATCAAGCGAATCCCTGGTTGCCATCGGGTACATAGCGCTTGGGTGACTTCCGAGAGGGAATAGCCACTATTCAGTGAAGTGGTGCGAACAAGGTGGGTGGCAATATCTCGGTCGCCTAGCCCGAACCACGTCGGCTCAACGCCGTAAGCGGCCAGTTCATCTTTTGCCGTGAACGTTTCATTTTCCCGGCCCCACCCTCTTTCGGCACTGATTCCGCCGCCCAAGGTGTACATGATGGAGTCGAGGTCGGGACAAACACGCAGTCCGTGGATCCAAATATCGTCGCCGGTATTGGCAATAACGGTGACTTCGAGTTCACGTCCTGGAAATCTCTCAGCCATGAACTCCTTGACAATGGTGGACTGGGTGAGACCCCGAATAAAGCGGGCGCCGCCAATTCCACCGGCCAAGACGGTAACCCGGATCGCTTCGAATTTTTCGGAATTACGCGCCACGGGGGAATCCTGCCCTAACCTCGTTCAGTGCGTTAACTGGGGGATGCGCCCGAGAAATGGATATTTTTTTGAAAAAAAATCAATTTTTGTCCTAAATGTCCTATTAGTACTTGACGTTTGTGAATTACACCTCTGTAATACTCTCTAGTTAGTACGAAGACCTGAATATCCACTGAAGATTATCCCCGCAGATTTGTGGGTCGAGGAGGAACAGCACGTGGCCGAAATTGCTG
>CAITYI010000124.1 GCA_903896585.1 uncultured bacterium | reverse complement strand
GGTTGGGGTGAGCCGGTGCAAACCCCGGAATTTGATGAATTCACCGTGGTAGTTGACGGCTCGCTCACGGTCGACAGCGAGCAAGGACCTATTCACGTGATGGCGGGGCAAGCGGTCATTGCCCGCAGTGGCGAGTGGGTTCGGTATTACACCGAAGAAGGTGCGCGCTATTTCGCGATCTGCGTTCCTGCTTTTTCCATTGAGACCGTGCATCGGTCTGATGAAGACATCAGTGTGATTGATCCGGAGTAGTTGCCTTTTTCCCGTAAATGGTTTGCACAACAAGTTGCACGAGAAGTCCGCTGATAAGGGCAATGGCGACTCCAATGAGTGTGTAAACCACTCGAAACAGATCTATGTCGGTTTGGTCTGACACGGCATTGGAATCCAGCAGCACCACGCCCGGAGTCAAGAAAAAGACATATTTCCAATAAGGACCAGGAATGTAATAGGTCATGGAAACACCAAGAAATATCAGAGCCAAAAGCAACTGGGCCAGGTCCTGTTGCCAATCGAAGGCTTCCAGGATTTCAAGGACGATGGAGGCAGCGAAACCACCGCCAATAGTTCCAATAACGCGGTCGCGCGTTCGAGCTCTGGTTTTATCTGGATCCGGTTTATACACCACGAAGATGGTCAACATCCGCCACGCGCCCACCCCGCCGGGTGCGAAGGTCATGAGGAAATAGGTCGAAAGACCGGTGGAGATCCCGAGGGCCAGACCATAAGGAACAAGGATTTTCATGGAGCGCGGGGAAGTCTCCGGTGTGGCCGGAATCCATTTTCGAATGACCGCAATCATCAATCGTGCCCAGAGACCACCAATGAGCAGCAGTAGCGCGGTGACAAGCGCGGGGTTGAGATTGTCGAAAAATTGCTGACCGGATTCACCGAGTTTTGGCGGATTGATCACTAGAAAAGCGAGGGAGATTCCGACCAACAAGATAGGGCTGGACAGTCCACGTCGAGCAGATATTCCAATCAGAAATGCCACCACGGCAACCAACAGTGCCGAGAGGATCGGCGACTGGTCAAAGACTCGAGCGAGAGTCCCGGCTACAACCATCACGGCAATGATTCGCGGGGTAGCCGACGTGGCCCCACCAAAGTAGGCCACCGCCACGGGTAATGCACCAAAGAGCAGAATGCTGGACGCCCCGCTCACCAAAAATATGCCGATTACCACACCGGGCAGCAACAGCACCAGTAGGAACCCAACCCCCAAGAGAAGCTGAGTCACTTTGCGGCGAAGTGATTTACCGGTTTTGGCCTTACTCACGAAAAAAGTGTAGTGACCAAAGGGCCTTCTCGGGCTTGGAAGTACTTGAAGTCATTGAGGGTTTTCAGTGGGGAGTTTCAGTGGGGAGTTTCAGTGGGGAGTTTCAGTGGGGAGTAGTTGTAACTCGATAGCCCGTTCAACGGCCGTATCTCGGGATTGAACTTTGAGCCGCTTCATGACTCGCTGCAATTCCTGTTTGACTGTTGAAAGGGAGTAGCCCAGCCTGGCGGAAATCGAAGCATTGGATTTTCCTTGACGGACAAGATTCAGGATTTCAATCTGGCGTGGGCTCAGTACCAGACCACCGTGGTAGCCGAGCTTAGATTCATCCAGGATTTTACTGAGGGGGTTGGAAATCCACAAAGCTAGGCTGGCGGCAATTCCATCCAGTAAGGCTATTGAGTAGTTATTCCACTCATTGCTTCGATCACACAGAAAAGCAAAGGCTCCGATTGGAATTCCGTTAGCAAAAATGGGCACGTGCCCCACGTCACCATTGCCATTGTCCTTTCCTAACGCTTCCCAGATTTCCCAATCAAGGCCTAATCCAGGATAGTTCTTTACTACCGCACTGACGGGGAGAATGATCTTGCTGGAAGAAATAACAGATTCGGTGACGGGAGCACCAAATGTCAACGGTAGCCGCGCATAGTGTTCCATTACGCCATCGTCAAGTCCATGGAATCCGACGCAAACTAGTTCGGTAAAGTTGACGTGTAGCCATATGGACATTCCATTGCACCCGAATTGCGCTAGAGGTCCGCGCACAATCGCTTGGGCAACTGCATCGGGGTGGGGAAAGTTTGTGAGGAACTGCAAGACTTCCGAAAAAGTGGACCCCCGGGTGGCATTCACTTGATTCCCCCATTCCTGGTTGCGTGCCTCGATAAACACGCTCGCTGAGTATCACCCCAACAATTACGAAAGTATTCACTTTCATGAAGGACATGGCCGAGTCATGCCCACTTGTATTGCCACCAATAGCCCAATAGCCCCATAGCCTAATCATCAGTTGCCTGTGTGCAACTGATGTTTCACAGGAGCTAGATGCACCTCAATTGCATGGTTGATTCGGGTTTATGGGTGGGTTCGGTTTTAAAGGTGGGTGTAGAGCGCGGGGGGATTTGCACCCACCTTCATAACGGTGGATTAATACATAACGGTGGATTAATAAGGGTGGCGGCAGACTCCCTCTGTTGAGGAAATAACTTTTTTGTTGCCGGTTCAGAGTAGATGTTCTGGGTGGCGTAATTTCTGAAGGAAATTGATACGCGTGCCGGGTATCTAGGTGGCTCAGAGTTGGGTGAAGCGCTTGAACTATCCCAAGATCAGATACCGCATCCGACCCATGATTTAAATGCGCACGGACTCGGTAATTCGGGGTATGAAATTCGTGTTGGGCAGGTTTCTGAGGTGAAGGCACTTGATCCCGAGGGTAAGCGTAGATTTGTCTCATGAGTCCTACTTCCTCCGTTTCACATGACCCCGCCACACTTAGTCCCGTTCCATTGGATCTGATCATTCAGGCCCCCAAGGCGCTTTTGCATGACCACCTCGATGGTGGGTTGCGTCCGCAGACGGTTTTGGAGCTGGCCGAGGAGGTCGGGTACGCGGATCTGCCCGCACAGGATGCTGAGTCGTTGGGTCGTTGGTTTTCTGAGGCGGCATATTCGGGTTCGCTCGAGCGTTATTTAGAGACGTTCAAGCACACCGTTGGAGTGACCCAAACCGTGTCGGCACTGTCTCGCGTTGCGCGCGAGTGCGCGGAGGATTTGGCTGCCGATGGTGTGGTGTACGCGGAGATTCGGTATGCACCCGAATTGCACATTGAGAAAGGTTTGAACGAACGCCAAATCATTGAAGCGGTACTGGATGGATTCGCCCAGGGTGTTGCGGCGGTCGAGGCTGGGGGTCGAACACTGCGTGTTGGCGTGTTGCTGACGGCCATGCGCACGGCGGCGAATGCCCGGCAGATCGCTGAGTTGGCGGTTGAGTATCGGAATAAGGGTGTTGTTGGTTTTGATATTGCCGGCGCTGAAGCAGGATTCCCACCCACCCGTCACCTCGATGCATTTGAATACTTGCGCAGGGAGAATGCGCACTTCACCATTCACGCTGGTGAAGCTTTTGGGTTGCCATCAATTTGGGAAGCCATTCAGTGGTGCGGTGCTGACCGGTTGGGTCACGGTGTGCGGATCATGGATGACATCACGGTGGATGCATCCGGTAATGCAACTCTGGGTGGTTTAGCCGCCTATGTTCGCGATCGCCGGATTCCACTTGAGTTATGTCCATCGTCCAATGTTCAAACAGGTGCTTCGGATTCCATTGCGACTCACCCCATTGGGTTACTGCGCAAGTTAGGTTTCCGGGTCACGGTGAACACCGATAACCGATTGATGTCGGGAACATCCATGTCTCACGAAATGGAACTGCTCAGTGAGGCATTCGGTTGGGGTTTAAAGGATCTGGAGTGGTTCACCATTAACGCCATGAAGAGCGCGTTCATCAGCTTTGATGAACGCTTGGAGATCATCAATCATCAAATAAAGCCGGGCTATGCCGAAGTTCGAGCGGAACTATCCCAACGAATTAATAAGGAGAATGCATGAGTACCCAATCAGTAATTGATGTACTAGGTGACAGTCATGACAAACTCGTTGAAGTCCGATCGGTACTCGACCGAGCCGACTCAGCGCTGGCTGTTGCAGATGAAGTTGTTGTTCGTGCCGAGGAGATAATCGAGAAAGGGCGCCGTTCCCTTCCAATTGTTTTGGTTGCTGTTGGAGTCCTAGCAATTGTTGGCACCGGTGTGTATGTGTGGCGGAAACGGGCTCAGGCTTCCGCGGAAGGCTGATTAACGCCTACTACCCGTTCCTTCGTGGTCGTGCGCAAATGCGAGTGAATTCTCCGAGGGGGCGATCCGGGTCTCATTTGACTAACCACAACCGACAATCGCCCTGTCAGGGTGTCCACACATGCAAATTGCGATTGGCTATTGGTTGTTCTGTGACTAAAGGTTGAAGGGTCAGGATCTATTTCTTTACTTTTCTCGTAAATTTCTTTACTCTGTGGAGGTGACCGGAACCGTGTCCAGCAAAGGACAGATCACAATTCCCAAGCACGTGCGGGATGCCTTGGGTATTGAACCGGGGGACCCATTGGAGTTTGAAGTTCGCGGCAGGGAATGTGTAATGCGCAAGAGAAACAAGTCCGCCTCCGGAATTGATTGGGATTCGGTTTACGGGGTTGTTGACTTGGCTGGTCGAAATACCGACGAGATTATGCGGGAACTGCGCCCGATTCGAGCTTGGGATGAATAAGCATGGGATGAATGGAACCGTGGACTTCGCATGACCACGACGGCCATCGATTCAAATATTTTGATTGACATCGTGAGTGCTGATCCCCAGTACGGCCGAAGTTCTCGTCAAGCGGTCGAAAATTGTGCAATGGAGGGTTCGCTGTTCATCTGCGCGGAGGTAGTTGCAGAGTTCGCTACCGGCTGCAGTTCAGCGACAGATTCATTGGCGATTTTGCAGGCGCTCACAATCAACTACCTTGATATCGGGGTGCAAGGTGCAGCAGAGGTCGGTGAAGTCCGTGCAAGAAAAAGCGAGGGCGGCCGAATCCTTGCTGATTACATGATCGCCCTGCATGCGGCAACGCACGCGGATCGACTGCTCACTCGTGATGCTGGCTTTTCTCGCATGAAAGTGCCTGGATTAGTGGTAGTTACTCCTGAAGATGTTCTTGACGGGGGTTCGTGACGAATTTCAAGGTGTACCACTTATTTTATTTAGTGGTACACTTACGGCATGCCCACGCTCAAGCATCGAATTCAGGTGACCGAGACCGCTGAACTCACTCAGGCACTGGCGATCGCTGAGGAGTTGTGGCCGGGGGAGTCCAAGTCCACTTTGGTGAGCAAACTTGCCGAGTTGGGTGCTCGGTCGGCGATTGAAACCCAAACGCTCCGAATGCTTAAGGTGCAGCAAGCGCAGAAGTACGTTCAAACACATCTTGCCGGGGTGTATCAAGGCGTGAGCGTTGCTGACTTGCGACACATGTGGGAGCGCGATGCTTCTTGACTCAAGTGCGTTCATTGCATTTTTGAACCCACAGGATCAACACAATCCGGCTGCGGTGAAGTTGATTGGTGGTGCTCGCACAGTGGAAATCCATGAAGTCTCGGTGGCAGAATCACTTGTCCAAGCCAGTGCATCAGGTGCTGTGAGTCACGTGCTTGCGGTGATTGAGGCTCTGCAGGCAACTGTTGTTCATTCACGTGGATTAGAGGGCGCTGTTCGAATCGCGAGCATTCGAGATCGCACCGGACTACCGCTACCTGATTGTTATGTACTTGATGCGGCGGTGGAGTTTGGTGAATCATTGTTGAGTTTTGATGCGAGACTGAATAGGTGCGCCGAAGACTTTGGGGTTAGCGTCAAGGTTTGAGTATGGGTTTGAGTATGGGTTTGAGTATTAGTTAGCGATTGCGCCCGAGGTTTTCGTGACCGCTCACCCAGTCACCAGCGATGACCGCTGAGGCGAGGGATATTTCACCGGCGAGCACGGTCGCGCCAACGATCTCCGCGAGTTTGAGGGCTTTGCCATCTCCCACACAGTCAAGAAGTGACAGGCATTCGTGTTGGGTAGGTAGGGCGGTACCACCGCCCCTGGTTGCCACGATCACAGATGGCAGGGTAATTGACCAGTAGTAGTCGCCGGATTCAAGCAACTGGGAATACAGGAGTCCGCCGTGGGATTCGGAGACATTGGCAACATCTTGACCGGTGGCCAAATACAAAGCAGTGAGTCCGTTGGCGGCATGGGCACCGTTATTCGCCGACCCCACTAGGAAAGCACCGGCTTGGGAGATCTGACGTGCCCTGAAGAGTTTTTCAGGAGTGACCCCCAAGAGTTGTTGGAGTACTGCACGGGGAGTGGTGACTTCGGCAATGACCCGCTTGCCACGCCCGAGCATCATGTTGATCTGAGAATGTTTTTTATCCGTGTCGATATTTCCCGAAAGAATGAATTCCGGATGCTCCGCGTGGGTTTGCGTGATCCACTGGCAGGCAGCCAAGGTGGCTTTGCTCACCATGTTTTGTCCGGCTGCATCGCCGGTGGTGTAATCAAAGCGCAAATACAACAGTGGACCTACCGCGAACTGGGTGATTGCCTCAAGTTTGCCGACCCGCGTAGTTGCTTGCGCCACCTGGCGAATTGAGTCAATTTTGGCGTTCACCCACAGACCAAAATCCCTTGCCTGGCGCGCACTGGGGAATAGAAACACGGGTGAACGCTGCATGTGGTCAGCTGTCACCGTCACGACAGCGCCACCGGATTCATGAATGACCCGCATGCCTCGGTTGTAACTGGCAACGAGGGCGCCCTCTGTGGTGGCAAGGGGGACAAAGAACTCACCTTGGGCGTGTTCACCGTGCACCAACAGCGGGCCGGAAATTCCAATCGGAACTTGAGCCATGCCAATGAAGTTTTCAATATTGCCCGCTAGTTTCTCTGGGTCGATTGAGCTGCTGCCAACCTGGGTGAGATCCGCACCGGTGTGCTCGGTCAGGAATGCGCGGCGCTGAGCTGCCGCATTGGGTGAGTAGTCATTTTCTGGATCGCGCGGAATGGATTTCCTGGGAGTGCTCATGAGTGACCAACCATCCGATCCAAGAGGGCGAATGCGGAATCACGTGCTTCGGCTTGATTGCTACTGAGTGATTCAACGAGGGGCAGGTAGTGCTCGGGTGGTGTCCCTGCTGATGCCGCCATGCGGGTGAGGGTTTCCGGTGTCAGTTCAAGGTGCGGTTGCACCCCCCACGCGGACCCGGATTGAAAAAGTAGGACAACACCATTTGATCGTGAGTGCACCCGCGCCGATCCGACATCGATAATAAAGTCTTCATGCCAGCGAACCCACGGACCAAGAACTTCCGGGGTATTAACTGATTCGACCGTGCGGAGAGTGCTGGGTTGTCGTTCAACTCGGCCGCCCACGGCATTGGCCAACAGGTGAGCGCCGTAGCAAATTCCAATATAAGTGTTCCCGGTGTTTATCCATTCCTTGATGGCAGCAATTTCAGCGAGTGCGGGTGTCTGGGTGTAACCGTCAGCAGCGGAGTTCAGTGATCCCAAATTGATCAGAAGATCCGCGGGTGGAAATGAAATAGGTGAACCCGTGTTGTCTCGGTACAAGCGTTCCACCGAGTATTCATTGGCATCCAACCACTCACCGACATAGCCAAGCTCATGGGCAATGTCAGTTTCCGAGTGCACTAATGCGCGCTTCATGGGTAGAGCCTAGAGATGCGAAACCAGCGCTTTACTTTCGCGTGAGGGTTCCCACAACGACTCGGTGATTGTTGAACGGATCTGCAGCGGGGGACACCGAGTAATACACTCGCCAACTATTGGGACCCGTGGGTACGGCTGAGGGGTCCAGCGAGTTCACGGAAGTGGGCGTTAGTGCGTTGGTGTTTACCGACCACGTGAGCCCATCGGTGGAGGTAGCGGAATAGAGGCGCTGGGGCGGAGTGCCCGGGCCGGTGGACACCAAAGCAATCCAATTTCCATCCGTGGCTTGAATGATGTCGGAGTCAACGTAACCGCCGGTGAATCGGTAACCGGCATCTGGTGTGAATTGCGTCCCTGAAGAGTCGGTGGAGGTGGCGCTGACAATTACTTCACCGGAGCGAGAAGTAGTTGTACCCGCAAGAATGCTCGCAGGCACTTTGCATTTCTTGAGTGCCTTTTTATCTTTTGCCGTGAGACTGCCGCCGTTACCAATTACCGCGACTCGTTTCTTGCCGAGTGCCTTACCCAGACACTTCAGTTGCGCCATTGTCGGACCAGATGAGGCCACGATTGGTTCAGTGGGCAGGCTGACCCAATATAGGCGAACCCTGCCGTCGGGTAGGACAACGGAATCGGGAACACCCCATGCTTTTTGCTCCGGAGGAGATGCGATCCCAAGATTCGTTGTCGGGCCAAGTTGAGGAACACCGGCAGCGTTGTAGGTGACACTCGCTGTTGCAATGGACTTTGATCCGGCACTGGGTTGAACGAAGTAGGCGCGCATTGAGCCATCGGCCAGAGTCACCTGGGTGTAATCGAATCCGAAACCAAATGGGAGCGGGGAACCGGTGCAGGTGCTCGCAGGGGAACACAGTGACAAACTCCAGCCGCCTCCACTGAGCCCGCCGCTATAAAACACTCGATCGGTTGTCGGGGTGATCGGCATGGCAAATGGGCTCACGCCAAGTAGTCCGGTGTCCTTGTCACCTTGGAGGGTGAATGAATCCGCAAATGCCGGAGTCGCCGCACCCGCGGTCATAATCATGGTGGCCGCTAAGGCAAGAAGTCTTTTTCGCACGCCAAAACACTATCTGAACATCTGGTCGTAATTGACCTGAAATTCAGCAAATTCACCATTTATTCAGCATGAAGGTGGTGCATTGGTTGTGGTGGCAAACGGTTAATCCTCGAACACGTGAATGAACCTCACCCATGCTCAAACTTTTGGGAATACGCAAAGATAGACTGAATGTCCCTACAGGGGGCGGTAGCTCAGCTGGTTAGAGCCCCGAACTCATAATTCGGTCGTCGTCGGTTCGAGCCCGACCCGCCCCACTCATGTTGATGTGTTGTTTCGGCTGATGCTTGACACTTTCTCTCATGATTGTGGAGTTGAGTGTTATGGAGCAGGGTTATCAGGCTGTGCCTTTGGTTATCCATGATGGCGAGTCTGTTGTGGAGGTGGCGCGAGGGTTTGGGCTGTCGCGTCAAACGGTTCATCTCCTGGGTACTGCTACTGTCGCAGCTCCAGCTGAAGGCTGGGAAAACTAAAGGAGAATTCATGAAGTTGCGTCGCACTGCAATAAGTACATTCGTATCCGTTGCCCTTGTTACTCTCACAATTGTCGGTGGAGGTAGCGGTGCGATAGCTGCTCCATCGGATAAGCCCAAAACGCTCACTACCTATACGACAAATGACAGTGTAATTGTAGTTGATCCAGATGGTGCCGGATTAGATTATGGCGACATGGTTTATCGAAAGGGAAACATTTCTCTGACTCGAGGTGGAAAGGTCACTGGAGTTTCATACACACAGGCGGAAGTCGTTTATAGCGATAAGACAAATGCTACGGATGTGCGTACACTTTCGATCCAAGCGGTTTACCCCAAAGGGCAGGTTCATTACGTGGGCTTAGCAGAAGTCAAACTGGGTGAACTCGTTCGTCCTGGGTTTAAACTTGAATTCACAATTGTGGGTGGAACTGGAATCTACGCAGGTATTCAAGGCACAGTTGTCTCCACTCTTTTATCCGACGGCGTCACAACTAAGTCCAAGTCGACCTACACAATTAAATAAATTTTAAAAATTGGTACTGACGTTGGCTCAACCGGCGGTGATCTCTCGGGATCTTATTTCCAGCAGAACCCGAGAGACCGTCGGCGGAGTGCGGCTAGCATTCGAACTGGCTGGCGTGCCCGAATTTTTCCGCCAGGTCGTGTGGTCACTCGATTGGTGGAGTCGGTTGAAGTGCCTTGGGCGAAAATGCTTCAATCTTTTTTGGTTGTCCGGTTTACGAGCAGCGCACCCTGTTGCTCGCTCGCAACTTTCGGCGCGCAGGCGCCTTGCGACTGAACGGTGCCGCGGTGGCTTGCGGGGCAGCACTCTTCGTCTAACTGATGGTTTATTTGACTTGACCCGCTATCCGCGAGCAAGTCCCATGATCGCGACATAGTCCGCTGCCGCTGCCGGGTCTCATCACCGGAATCCATGTGCCCCGGTGGGGTCTTTGGGAATTTCCCGCGAGCCGTTCACCCCCGCGCTTCCCGACCAGCAGAATGTTCCAATGATGGTCATTACCCGAGTTCTCACCGCGGCGGCTGCCGCGCTCGCCCTCACCGCATGCGGTAACCAGGCTGCCGAGCCGCCCGCAGGATTCACTCGGCTCATCGATGTAGCTCCTGACATTGTTCAGGAAATCCGCTACAACGGAGAGCACAATTTTGTGGGACGGCCCGTTATCGGGTACGACGCTCCCGAGTGCTGGCTCACCGATGAAGCTGCGCGGGCACTTGTGCAAGTGCAAGAGAACGTCAAGGCCAATGGTTACTCACTCAAGGTCTACGACTGCTACCGCCCGCAGCGGGCGGTCACTGATTTTGTGGAATGGGCCAAGGACCCGGCAGACGATCTCACGCGAGGGGAGTTCTACCCGCGTCTGGAGAAGGATCAACTTTTCCCCATGGGCCTGATTGCAGCAAAGAGCGGGCACAGTCGTGGGTCGACCGTTGATGTCACTCTCGTGCCTCTGGGGTCAAAGGCCAGCCCGCAGTGGGTAGTGGGAGATCCCATTGTCGACTGCGCTGCACCGGTGGAGGTCAGGTTTGCGGACACGTCCATAGACATGGGCACCGGATTTGACTGCTTTGACCCACTCGCTGCAACTGCGAGCCCTGGTATCACGGCGGAGCAAAAAGACAATCGGCAACTGCTGCTGTCCGCGATGCAGACTGCTGGTTTTGTGAACCTGCCCGAGGAATGGTGGCACTACACACTTGCGAATGAACCATTCCCGGAAACTTTTTTTGACACACCCATCCAGTGATCGCGACACTAGTCGCAATTTCTTAACTGGAAACCCTTCTCAGTCAGAAACTATCCGATAAAAACCGGGAGCGTAATCCGCAGAGGGAAATTGAAGCCCAAGGTTTTGGAACTTTATGTAGAAAATAGGAGTCTGGCAAGGGTGGACTCGAACGAGCAGGGAATTGACCATGGAGATTTGTTCCACCGCGAGCTCGCTATCGCAAAAAGTATCAATGGACCGGTGATTGGCGTTTCATATTCACAGGGTGAAGTGATCTCCCATAATCCCGGGGAAAATATTGATGTTCGTCGAGTCCTCATTCAAAACGTTCTTCCTAAGGTAGAAATGTTTTTCGTGGGAGTAACCGAGATAGATCGCGGGAGCGTCCCTGGGCCAGGCTGGACTGACATTTATGCAATTGTTGGTGGCACGGGAATATATGCGGGAGCTCGGGGTACCTTGAAATTGGTACTTCTCGCTGACGGAAAAACATATAAATCTACAGCGACATACACCCTCAACTAGCCGTTGGCACAAACCACGGTGTCACGTGGTTCCGCTAAATGTCTATCCGTGTTTACCTGGATCGATCAGGCGGCCAAACCTGGGAAGAACACTCG
>CAITYI010000123.1 GCA_903896585.1 uncultured bacterium | reverse complement strand
CTTCCTGCGCATTTCGGCAAACGGAGCAAGCACAATGGGTGAAATGGCAGCAAGACCCAGTTGCAGGAACAGGATGCTGTTGCTGGCGACGTACACCTGATTCACGCCACCGAAAGCCCAGGTCGAAATAACGGAGAACACGGTTGCGGCAAACACCACGGACAATTGGAGCGGTCCGCCCATGGGCACACCCTGATCAATAGGTGCACCGGTCATCAACTGAGCGGCAAAGTCCAACCACTTGGCATTGTCTTCGGCGTAAATGCGCTGAACAAAGAAACCAACCGCGCTCCAGGGGCCGGCATGGCCAATTGCGAGAACTCGGGAAATGATTACAAAGAGAAGTGCTACGACAATGGGAGCGCCGATCGCCAGCATTTGAATCTTCACACTCGCCGTGCGTTTGAGTTTTCGTGAGAAGAAGGCGGCTACCGCCACAATCAGGAAACTGACCAGCAGAGCGAACTGCAGACTGGGAAGATCCCAGAGCCGCCCAGCATCAATGGTGAAGTCAATAAAGGCACCCACGATCGCGGCTGAAGCAAGGATCCAGATGGCCAACCAGGTCAGGGATCGAACCCAGACATACGCCAGAACCGGCAGCCCAATGAAGGCGAGCAGGAACAGGATGTTTCCCATACGACTCCATCAGATAGCGGGCGAACGTCATTTCGCGATCGAACATGACTTTTGGTGCTCGTGAGTCTAACCCGGTGATCCCGTTACACCCTGCTGCCCACTTGGGGCGTGCTGCACCGCTCTGGTCCATAGGTGCATCTACGCTTGAGGAGTGTCGCGGCTGATCTCCTACTCCCAAAATGGTGAGGATGTCAGACTCTGGCGGGCATTTCGGTCACTGACTCCCCCCGCGGCTAGCGGTCACTTCACCTATGTGGACGTGGGAGCCAACCACCCATTTGACCTCTCGATTACGGCCAGTCTCTATGAACAGGGTTGGCGAGGGCTCCTGGTGGAAGCGGATCCGGATTTTGCCGGGCAATTGCGCAGATTCCGGCCCGAGGACCAGGTGGTGGAGGTGGCTGCCAGTGATCGCGGTGGTGTGGTCACTTTTCACCGGGTTCTGGGAACCGGTTTGGGAACCCTCAGCGGATCCGAAGCCCAAGCTGCCGAAGTCGCCGGATTCGCCGTGGAGGAATTCCGGGTGCCCACCAAGCCGTTGAATCAGATCCTCGAGGAATACTTCGCGAACCGCACCGACTCCGATATTCATTATGTGAGTTCCCATATTCATTTCATGAGTATTGACGTGGAAGGTGCTGAACCGCTGGTCCTCGCTGGACTCGATCTGAACAGGTTTCGGCCGTGGGTGATGTGCATTGAAGCAATTGATGCGGAGACGAAAGAGCCCAATCACGAGAATTGGCAGTCGCACCTGATCGACAGCAATTACCGCGATGTTGCCTTCGATGGAATAAACCGTTGGTATGTTGCACAAGAACATGCTGAATTATTCAACGACATTGCCACACCCTTGAATCCCATTGACGCAGGTCGGTACGGCTGGATGAGCAGCGATAACGCTTCAGCTGCGGACTTGGCCAATAAGTCCTATAACCGCGTCGCATGGCAGCGAGCCTTATTACTCAACCAGGCCAGCGAGATTGAAGCAGCACAGACAAAAGATCAGCAACTTGCAGCGCTTACCCAACAACTCAACGCAGTGAGCACCTCACGCGCAAACCGAATTGCCCAACCTATTGACCGAGTCCTGCACAAGGTGAAATCAACCCTGATTTCGGCCAGCGGCAAACTGCCGGCTCCACTATACCGATGGACAATACGTAAACGGCACCTACGCATTGTGGAACCCGCCATGCAGGTGTACACGGATCCGGCATTCCTGGGAAGTCCGAGTGCGTTCACGCCTTCGTGGGCGAACCCGGAATTGAAGCCACCTGTGCCAACAGCCGGTTTGGAACTTGGTCCGCTTTCGCAGGAACAGGTCACCGAGATTGAATCGTGGTTGGCTGGTGGTCCATTTGACACCGATGCCCAGTTGGAAATTCGCACCGATGGCATGAACGATGAACTGGGTCGAACACTTGCGGCGTTACGAAACCGGCTGCGAATAAATGCAAATTCGAAATTCTCTGACTCTGTTTCTGGCGGCAGGATCCTTTTTGATGCTCGCTCACTTCAGACACCGACCTTCGGTGCGCGCGGAATTGGAAGATTCGCGCATGCAGCGCTGGCGAGTGTTCGAGCTAGTGCAGCTGATCAGGACATTGTGCTGTTGGTGGATCCTGGTCTGAACCAGTTGCCCAGTGAACTCGTTGGTCAGTGCGAACAGGTTGCTGCCGTGAGTCTGGCTCGGGTATCGGAGTTTGCATTAGTTGTTCAACCCTCACCCATGACCGCGGATCCGCGACCGTTAATTGAACTACTGCAGCGCGATATTGCCAAGATAGCCATTGTCTTTGATTTCATTCCCATGCATTTTCCGAGTGTGTATCTGCGCCACGTTGCCCCTCGAGCGGAATATGCAGCCGCACTAGATTCCCTGGCCACCTACAACGATTTCCTCTGCATTTCAGAAGTCACCAAGGGTGAGTTGGTGCAATTCCTCACCGGGCGCGGTATTCCCGCCCAAAGCTTCAGCGCTGCTGTTGCGTGGCCGGAGGCAATTACACCGGGCGACGGAGCAACATCCGGTCGCGCGGCTGGGCCGATTGTGGTGATGACCGGAGACGAAGCACGCAAAAACACTTTCGGTGCGCTGGCTGCCATTGGCGTGGCAACCAGTTCAGATTCCAGCCGCGATGTTCAAGTTGTGGGAATGGCTCACCGCAAAGACCACGTGCATCACCTGTCGATTGCCGCCGCAATACGTCCCGGTGAGGCACGAGCACTCCCACACCTTTCACCTTCTGACATGGCTCAACTTCTGGCCAGTGCCAGTGTGATTGTGGTGCCATCTTTTGATGAAGGACTCTCACTTCCCATTCTGGAAGCAGTCGCTGCCGGTACGCCCATTGTTGCCTCAGATATCCCGGCGCACCGTGAGTTGATTGGCCGTGGCAGTTATCTCGCCGACCCACAAGACTTGCCAGCATTTGCCACAGCAATTAACCGGCATCGAGGTAGCGGAACGAGTGCAGCCAAGCAAAGACGTACCTTGCTCGGGCATAAGCATGTGAGCCTTGAAGAAGTAATCGCAAAGAAAGTAAAGACCATTCCTGCTGGTACACCTGCGGTGGTAGCTGAGGGGCCGCGAGTTGTGACAGCGGACAGACGACTCAATATTGGCTTTGCCACCCCTTGGTCACCGCAGCGATCTGGTGTTGCGGATTTTTCAACAATTATTGGTATTGAACTAGCCAAGATCGCTGACGTGACCGTGTACACCACTGCAGATGCCAATCCGCTTGAGTCACTGCCCAGTGGAGTCGACATCCAGGTTCGACCGGTTGACGAACTCTTTGCCAACAACGGCGCCCATAATCACGATGTCCTCGTTTCTGTTGTAGGCAACAGTCACTTTCATCTTCCATTTGTTCAACTGACCGCCATTACTCCCTGTGTGGTCGTGGCCCACGACACCCGCATGAATGAGTTCTATATGGCACTACGCGGTGTTGGCGGATTGCAGGAGTTAATGCTTCGAACAGATGATCCCCATGCTCCGCGAAATATTGACCCGTCACTTGATGACCAAATTGCAGACATGCGCCTGTTGCAAAATGCGGCGCTGTGGGAACTGGTTCGTCATGCACAGCAATTTGTATTCCACTCACCATCTGCCAAGGACCGGATTACCCGCGAGACTGGAATTGAACCGACCGTGATCACCTTCCCGAATTACCGAGACCCGGAACTGCACAGCATTGGTTCAGTGGATCGAGTTGCTGCAAAAGGGCGACTGGGATTTGATCCGGAAAGAATCCACCTCACCAGCCTTGGTTTCATTGATATGCGAACCAAAATGTCAGGTGTTGTGGTTGAAGCAGCATCATGGTTACAACAATGGGGTTATCCGGTCAGCTTGCACTTCGCCGGAGCAGCATCACCGGAAGAAGAAGCCCAGTTACTCGCCCAAGCAGAGTATGCCGGTTTGCGCGACTTTGAGATTACCGGTTTTCTCACCGATCAACAGTTTCGGGATTACCTGCTGGCAACCGATATCGGGGTTCAGTTGCGCATCAGCTCCCTTCTCGGAGTGAGCGGACCATTGGGTGATCTTGCTGGGTACGGCGTGACCTCAGTTGCCAGCAGTGGTCTGGTGCGCGATGTTGATGCACCTGAGTTTGTATTCCCCATTCCCGAATACGTCAGTCCCGTGATGGTGGCGCAGCAGATTGAACAATGTATCCAGCAGGTGATTCCTGACAGTGATCGCGAACGCATGCGCATTGAGTACTTGCGGGGGCATTCACCCGCTCAATACGCCCAAGAGTTTCTTCGGGTATTGCAGGAAGTGCACCAGTCGTGAGAGTGGGAATCGACCTCGAGCAATTTGCCAGTGATCCTTATGGCTCAGGTATTCAGCGAGTACTGCAATACCTTGCCCAAGAATGGCCGCTAGGTGAAATAGAGGCTGACTTCATTTTCCCTGATCGTGGTTTGTACGCACTCCTCACTGCTTCGCAGGCCTTCAATGTCTTGTCTATTCCATTTCAGGAGCAGCCGCCGGATGCTGATGTACGTCAGTTGGTCAAGGACGCCATTAGTGACACACAGGCGCCGCGTGTGCGTGAGGCTGATCTGTTGTCCATGTACACCGCGTGGCTGTTACCGGAAGTTAGTTACTCACCGGTTGTTCTCCAACGATTCCGAATTTTCAATGCGAGCATGATCACGGTCATGATTGGGTTCGATGCTCTGCCCATGACCGAACCACGTAATTACCGATTCCCCCCGGACATGGCCCCCTATGTCAGTGACTATTTCCGGCAATTGGCCTCTGCTGATCGCGTGGTGTGTATCTCGGAGCACGCCCGCGAAGAAGTCTGGTCAGCCCTGCGCCGTCCCATGAACCTCATGACCGAAGTCGCACACCCCGGTGGGGACCATCTGGTCGTGCGCGCCCCCGCGTCAACCGAGGATCGAATCACTTTCTTGCGCCTAGGCACCCTAGAAGCGCGGAAGATGCCCGTTGAAATTTTGCAGGCATTTGTGGAAGCCGAACTAGATAACGCCGAATTGATTTTTATTGGTGGTGCGAATTCATCCGATGAATCAATTAATGCTGCCTTGAGAAATGCAATTAACAACGGTGCTCGAGTGAAGTGGATTCAGCGAGCAAGTGATCAAGAAGTGCGTGATCACATTGCCGCCGCGAATGTATTTCTGGCAATCGGTACCGAGGGTTATGGAATCCCGGTTCTCGAGGCGGTCGCACTGGGCACCCCCGTGTTGTATTCCGGAACCCAACCTGCAGCCGAAATCATGGATTCAGTTGGTGCCACTCGACTTCCCGGACACACCCATGAACAACTGGTCGAGATGTTCCGTCGTTACTCCCAGAATGCAGTTGTAGCGGAACTTCGTGGTGACATTGACGCTTCAGCTATCCCGCAATGGAAAACATTTGTTGATGTTGTTGCAAGGGCATGCAAAAGTTAATTAGGTCAGGCGTTTGAACCCAGCTTGGGCGGTTCCATGCGGCAAGGCAGCAGCCAACCGGGTGTCGTCCATGGCTGCGAGTTCGGCAAAGACAACCGCAAGTGCTTGGTAGTACTGGTCGAGAATGGAATTCGTGTGCGCAATCGACACGTACAGTGAGTTCCCCGACAGGTAACCCTGATCCAACATTCGTGACGTGATGTAGGTCTTAACCGCGAGTGGGTCAAGTCCGACAACAGTGAAGTTGGCAAGTGCCGGCAGCCCACCGGTTGTTACCGTCAAACCCACGGAGTCACCGAGTTGCTTCCACATTTCTTGGATTGTGATGCCAATTTCGTGCACTCGTGCAGGAGCATCCTCTTTGGCCATGACCTCGAGGGTGGCAAGGGCTGCGGTTGGTCCGATTCGCTCTGTCCAAAAAGTACTCGAAATGAAACTGGTTTGAGCTGCTTGCATAACCTCGGCCCGACCAATGATGGCAGTGATTGCGTAGCCGTTGCCTAAAGTCTTACCGAAGGTAGCGATATCGGGCTCAACGCCGTAGTGCAGGTGCATGCCACCCATTTCGCGGCGGAAACCGCTGGTGCATTCATCGAAAATAAGTACGGCATTGTGTTTGTCGGCTAGGGCGCGAACACCCTCGAGAAATCCGGGTGCGGGCGGATCACTTCGCTGCACCTCCATGTAGATCACACCAATATTGGGATCGGATTCCATGATGGTGGTGATCTGGTCAAGGTCGTTGAACTGGAATGGAATGGAAGTCCCAGTGAGTGCTTTGGGAACCCCATTGGGTTCTAGCCCGGGCAGAAGGTGGCCGGTGAGTGAATCGTCGTCGCTGAGGTTTGCCGCCAAGTACCAGTCGTGCCAACCGTGGTAGCCGCAGAAGGCAACCTTGTCTTTTCCGCTGGCCGCACGACCAATGCGCACGGCAATGGCGCACGCTTCCCCGCCGCTGCGGGCGTAACGGACCATGTCCGCCCACGGGTGCAGTTCAATAAGTTTCTCGGCGAGGTAGACCTCTTCGGGTGCATTCAATGTTGACAGGTTGCCCTTGGTCACGGTCTCCTGCACGGCTGCGTCAACTTCTGGTCGGGAGTAACCAAGAATGTTGGTGCCAACTCCCATGAGCCCCAGGTCTTTGAACTCGCGACCGTCGAGATCCCACACACTGCAACCTTCGGTGCGGGAGAAATAGGCCGGCCAGCCTTCCGGCAAATACATCTCAGCTCGCTTACTTAGCAACATGGAACCACCGGGGATCAACTTCTTGGCTTTTTGCCAGAGTTGGGTGCCCGTCTGTGGTTCCCGTTGCGTCACTGGATGAGTGTATTGCGGATGAGTGTATTGCGAAGTTGAAGGAAGTTTGAGTCCTGATCAATCGGCTTGGTGTGCACCGAAGTCGGTGGTGCCCTATGCGGGCACCACGCGAGCTTCTTTAGCGGTGATCTGCTTCCATTCGGTCCCGTTATCGGTGTAACCGGCAGGTATGTCATTCTTTTTGACCCACTCGGTGCCGTTATCGGTAAAGCCAGCGGGGATCGCGTCCTTTACCTGCCGTGTCCGGGTTTGCGTTTCCGTGACCGATGGCATTAAGCACAGATCTCCGGCGGCATTAATCGTGCCACCCCAGGGGCAGGGCGTGCCGGTTGATTGAGCAATGTCGGCGGCGTAGGCCGGGCCCGGTTTTTCAACCGAGACGGTGTAGGTCTCGTCGTGGTAGGAGTAGGTACGCGTGGTGAAGGTGTACGGCGTGGTTTTCTCACACAGGTTTCCCACTTCGGTGAAACCATCGGGGCAGACATAAATTGTTCGACTCGATGGGCCAGCAGGTGCAGGTGCGGGTACTGGTTGCGGATTCACGACCGGGGTGGGCTGTGGACTTGGCACCGGTTGCGGTTGCTCAACAATTGGTTTTCCGGTGATTTCACCGAGGGAGCTCGCCATGACTGCGGTGGAAGGTTTGCCCGCACCGAGTGCATTTATGGGAGTCACGGTGAATTGATACCGGGTTGCTAAATCAAGGCCGATCAGAACAAACGACTGTTGCGTTGTTTCGCCGGTGATTGCTGCTTGATTATTGTTGATTGGTTCAGCAGTGACCCGATACTTCACCGCACCCTGTGCGGGGGTGTCCGCATGCTTCCAGGTGAGCTCCACATTGCCGGGTGTGTCGGTGGTGGCAACCCGCAAGCTAGATGCCGGGGTAACCGGAATAACCGGCATGGCGGTGATCGATTCGCTGTCTGAATTAATGGTGTAGTTGCGGCCGGCAATCAGCCGTGTCACAACAGCTGTCCCTTTTTTATTCGTGGTGACCGAACGAGGCTTACTTCCGGCGGTTTCGACTTTCAGCGACACCCCGGGAGCGGCCGTGATCACCAGCGAGTTGGGGGCATTGGGTGTCGCGGCAATTGAGGCAGTATTTGCGCTTTGATTGCTCAGATCCTGAGCAATCACCTCACTGGCGTACCCGCCCATGGGGGCGGCTGCCGTGCCAGCGGCCAGCGGCAGGGACAGTGAGAGAGCGAGGGTGAGTGCAGTGGCGAGTGCGGTGGTAGTGGCGGTGAATCTTCTGGTCAACATGTGGATCTCCTTGGTAGTTGGTCTTACCAAGGTTGTGCCCACATTCGGCAGAGTTCAATTAGTGAATTTACGGACTGGGGATAACTCGCGTGACTTCCATTTCCCCACGGGCCACCGACACGCTGGCGCTGAAAACATTGGTGTCCAAGGCCCGGTTCAATTTCGAAGCACTTGATGCATCCGTCAGGGATAGGTCAATCCCCCGGAAAAACGAGGTGGCTTCGGTACCTTCCACCACCCGCAATTTTTGGGCGATTTCGGTAATCACAAAGAAAGTGTCGCGGGTGCCATCGGCCAAAATGCACTCCACCAGCCGGGCTCGGGTGTCCACCGTGGGCACCTGGCAGCGCACGCTCACCCCGGTTTCTGAGTTCAGCAATCGAAACCCACCGGCCATGGCATTCGCGGTACCGGTTTTGGCAACCACCGGCAGGGTGATGCGGGCATTCAAACTTTGGCTGGATGTAATCACACTGCCCGGAGCAATACCGATCACGCTGATTCCGGCGGATTCCCACGTGGTCAGGATCCCCGGGTTGGTGGTGAAGGAAAAAGTTCCCGAAGCGGAAACGGTGAGCGGGTTGGTAAACACTTGAGCGGGGACAACGTCGTCGGCATGAGCGACTTGGGTGATCGGCATGAAGAGCGCGCCGGCGGCCAATGCGCTGAGAACCGGGCGCGTAACCGTGCGAACTTTCATGGCCCTCCCTTCCCAACCCGCATTTTCTGCGATCCCTGAACCTTGTTACTACTGTGACGTCTGTGATTAAGGGTACGTTGCCCGAGTTAGCCGCCCGCAGTCGGGTAAAACCCAATAAATTGGCGTTCTTTTTACAGGGTCTAGGGTTTCGGGTATGTCGGCGGCCACTGGAGTGAGGCAAACAGCTCCACGTGTCCTGGTGGTGATCCCCACGTACCGTCCCGGTGAACAACTCCTGAAATTGATCACCGATGTTCACACTCAAGGTTTTCCGATTTTGATTTCCGATGACGCCAGCCCGGTTACCGCCGATTTAGTCCTGCGAGAAGTTGGCGGTAAGCCCGATGTTCACGTGATCCGGCATCACCAGAACGAAGGAATTGCTCGCGGCTTGAATGAAGGACTTCTCGCTGCCATTGAGATGGGCGCAGAGTTCCTCCTTACCCTCGACCAAGACTCAGAGGTTCCGGAAAATTACATCGATGACCTGGTGAATGCATTCACCGCATTGGCATCTGATCGAGTGGGTGTGATCGCTCCCGCGGTAATTGCTGATAACAGCGGTGACATCACTTACCCCACCACAGTGATCAGTGGGATTGCGACAACCGAAGAAGTTATTCAAAGTGGCGCATTGTGGAAGGTGACGGCGCTGGAAGAAATCTCTGGATTTGATGAAAAACTCGGAATAGATGCTGTCGATGCCGCAGCATGTTTACATCTTCGGGAAGCCGGATTCCTTATTGCACTAACACCCGCGGTCACATTGCGCCACAATCTTGGTAACTCGCGCCAAGTGCGAATACTTGGACGAACAGTCATGGTGACCAGCCATTCACCAGCGCGCCGCGCCACCATGGTGCGCAACAGATTGGCACTCGCTCCCGCTGAATTCAAGCAATCACCCCGGCACGCATTCCGCACGGTTCGCAGGGTCACCGTCAACTCGGTACTCGGTGCGGTGCTCGGCAAGAACCGCGCCGCAAATGCTAAGGGAAGTATCGCGGGACTACTTCCGAAAAAGCAGACCGATTAGCGAAGTTCGGGTACCCGGAAGCTGCTCGATACGGCATGATTCAGCCATGATCAACAAGGTAATCCGACCCATCGTGCTCATTGCCCTAGTCGCTGCAACCCTGCCAGCCGTGACCACAACGACCGCTCAGGCTGCGCCCGCGAACACCATCACGGTGGGTTCCAAGGAGTTGGTGAACAACTTACCTTTTGTTGACCCGATCTTTGTGGGGTACAAAGGAACCCAGTCATTTATCCCGAAAGAGGTGGCGAATAAGAAAGACAAGTTTGGTTGCAACCTACGTCAGCGCATGATCATTGATCTGGCCACAAAAAAGCCAAAGGTGAGCAAGGGTTGCAAAATGAAGGGCGGGGTGTGGACCACCGAATTCGGGGCGAAGGTCACCAAGCCGGCGAATTTGATAATTGCCCCGGTCATGCCCTACAAAGACGCGTGGGGTCAAGGAGCATTTGCCTGGACCCCAGAGCAGCGGTTGGCATGGGCGACAAACACGAAGGTGAGTACCTCCACAACCCGCGCGAAAGCCGTGACCAATTTGCAGGTCACTCAAACTTTGGTGTCAAAGGCTGAGAGTGCAAATATTCGACAACTCATGTACAACAGTTTTTTTAATCAGGCATTTTTGGATTTTTTGCCCTATCAGTCAATGGAAGACCTTAAATACTACTGTCAACCCTACTCGGTGGCGTGCGCCCTTGGTATCGCAATTGTGTACTCAGAGACGGCAAACAAATTAGCTGCAAACATAGAGGAGAACGCGGCAAACATAGCCAACGAGCGCTGTGAACTTATGATCCAGTTGGCAGCCAATGTCACCGGGTGGGGTCTGTCGGTCAGCCCGGAAACCTTGGAAACAATGCGAGCGGTGGGAAATAATTGCGCCACCAGGTCCTACAGTGTCGTGCTGGAATGGCAGCTCCAGAATATAAGTCCCGTGCTGCCAACAACATCAGTTCCCACGAGTTCGGCAGCGGGGGCAGGCGGTGCCAGTGGTAGCAGTGCAGCGCAGATTCTTTCTGATTATCCCGCTGCATCCAGTGGGGTACCCGTCCCTGGTGACGCCTTTGGAGTTCATGCACCCGTTGACTGGGGAACCCCTGGCGTGGGGACCTCCTGGGTTCGACTGTGGGATGCCGGTGTCTCCTGGGCCCAAATGGAACCCACCCAAGGCAATATCGATTTTACTAAATTGCGGGCATCTATTGAGTCTGCTGAAAGTTATGGAGCACGGGTTCTCTATGTATTGGGAGACACACCTGCTTGGGCTAATGGCGGGAAACCCGGGAATTATGCTCCCAGAACTAATGAATCAGCCCTGAATTTCATTACTGCGTTAAAGAATGAATTCGGTTCTCGTATTGCGGCCTATGAAGTCTGGAATGAAGGAAACTTACAGACTTATTGGGACGGTACCCAGGGACAACTAGCCCTGCTCACCAAGGGAATGAAAGATGTTTTGGGTGGCACCAGCATGTTGCTGGCTGCAAGTACCGGCACCAGAGCCACAAATGCATTCGTGACCAATTACGGTGACTACCTTGATCAATTGAAGTCCCTGGGGTGGCCGGTGGACGGTTACAGCGTGCACAGTTATCCGGTTGCTAGTGCCGGCCCGGTTGAGCGCGTTGGTGAGCTCGGCCAATTTAAAACCTTGCTTGCCCTGCATGGGGCACCGGTCAAACCGATCTGGGATACCGAATTGAATTACGGTCTTGCTGGACTGGGTGAAGGCCGCAGAGCAATAGATGACGCCACCGGAGCCGCATATATTGCCCAGTCCTACATTCAATCGATTCAATATGGAATTGATGTGACCTACTGGTACATGTGGACCGGTACTCGGGGGTACTTCGATCTCCTCGGTGCGCAACTGGATCCGGCCACCCCGATCTCCATTGCCGTGTGGAACAACCTGCGGGGATTACTGAGCGGAGCCCGCATGACCCGTTGTGCGGAAGCCGATGATGTTGGGTTTGCCTGCCAATTTGCGGGTGCGGGCGGCTCCGCTCCTTTTACCCTGCTGTGGACCCGCGTGGGCACATCTGAGGTGAATGTCAAGGGGATTGGTTCCACCGTGTGTGATTTAGTGACCAACCAGTGTTTGCCGGTCACCAATAACACCGTCACCATTGGAATGATGCCTGTTCGAGTCTCATGAGTGGCCCTGATCTGACCGAAATTGTTGGTACCGATCACGTTCTCACCTCGCCAGATTTAGTGGCGGCCTATGTCACCGATTGGACCGGGCGTTATCGGGGGGATGCTCGAGCTGTTGTTCGTCCGCAAACTGTGGATCAAGTTTCCTCGATATTGCACGCGTGCAATATTGCCGGAATCGATGTTGTTCCCCAAGGCGGCAACACCGGGTTGGTGGGTGGTTCGGTCCCGGCCCCCGGTTCGGGTGCTGTGGTGTTGTCCCTGACCCGGTTAAATTCCATGGGCCCAATTGATCCGGCGACCGGTCAGGTGACAGTGGGCGCAGGTGTGACCCTGTCCGCATTGCACGCGCACGCACATGCTGCGGGTTGGTCATTCGGTGTGGACCTGGCTGCCCGCGACTCGGCGACAATCGGTGGCATGGTGGCCACGAATGCTGGCGGCATTCACGTGGTGGGCAACGGCATGATGCGCAAGCAGGTGCTTGGTCTTGAAGCGGTGTTGGCAACCGGCGAAGTGATTCGCAGTATGTCCGGATTGGCGAAAAACAACACGGGATACGACCTGACGCAGTTGCTCTGCGGATCAGAAGGAACGCTGGGCGTGATCACCGAAGTGTCCTTGCAATTGATCCGCCCACGCGACACCGAGTTAATTCTTGCTGGTTGTGACTCGGTTGCGGCAGCGCTAAAGATTGCTTCGCGTTTCGCCGGGCGGTTGGCCGCCGCTGAGATCATGGATCGAAGTGGAATTGAGTCGGTGTCACGTGTCATCGGAATTGCGGTTCCCTTTCCCACGTCTTTTCATGTGTTGGTGGAAGTAACCGGTGGTGTCTCTGCTGACTCGCTGGAAGATTTAGAGCATGTCACGCTAGCCATGGATGCGCGCGATCGCGAGAACTACTGGGCACTGCGGGAACGCATCACCGAGGCCATGGCGGCGGAGGGCACCGGTGTCAGTCACAAACTCGATATCAGCGTTCCCCTTGCAGATCTAGATACCGTGTATCGAGAGATCACCGCTTATCTTGACCAACCCGGTGTGCGCGATGTTGTACTCTTTGGCCACCTAATGGATGGCAACTTCCACGTGTTCTTCACAACGGATGCTGATGGTTCGGTTGAACAAGCACTCGACACGGCAGTTCTCGAACTAGTTGCGGTCCACGGCGGGTCGATCTCGGCTGAACACGGTGTAGGCCACATGAAAGCTGATCACCTGCACCTGTCCCGCAGCGCCGCAGAGATCGCATCAATGCGAGGGATTAAGGCAGCTTTAGATCCCGAGGGAATTCTTAACCCCGGAGTTTTGTTACCGAAATAAGTACTTTGGCTACCCACGCTTGCACTTCTCCGAGCAGTATTTCACTTCATCCCACGTTTTGGCCCACGCCTTGCGCCACACCATCTCGCGCCCACAACGTGCACAGACTTTGCGGGGAAGGTCGCCCTTCTTGACGTGTTTAGGCATGCGGTGCTCAATTGTTGAGAAGTAGATCAGCAAGTTGCTGTGGGTCGCTGACAATGTCAATGGCACCGGCTTGTTCTAATTCGGCGTGATCGCCGTATCCCCAGAGCACACCAATTGAATTGATGCCATGTTCCTTCGCCCCGTGAATATCGTGGTGGCGATCCCCAATCATGAGCATGCGGTGGGTATCGGGGTGAGTGCCGGTGGCCGCCAGCGTGTGTTTGATCACGAGTGATTTGGAATCCCGACTGCCATCAAGGGCGGCCGCACCAATGAACTCAAAATACTGGTCCAGTTCGAAGTGCTGCAGAATTCGGGTGGCGGAGTACTCCGGCTTACTGGTGGCAGTTGCTAATCGGATATTGCTTTCTTGCAATGTTCGCAAAAGTTCAGGTATACCTGCGTACACATTGTTCTCAAAGAGGCCAACATCGTGATAGCGCTCCCGATACTTCTCGATCGCCTGGGTGATCTGGGAGTCGCTCATGCCGAACTGCTCCCGGAAGGTGACCGCCAGTGGTGGACCCAGATAGGTGCGCATGGTGGCACGGTCGGGGTACTCAATTCCCTGTGCTTCCAGGGCATATTCAATGCAATCGAGAATCCCTGGAGCCGAGTCGGTCAGAGTGCCGTCGAGGTCAAATAAAACGACCTCTAAATCAAACTCAGAACGTTGTGCCATGTCGGCATCCTTTCAGGCGGGAATATGGCACGGTTAGCCAGTGAGTTTGCCGCAGGTGATTGCCCACCGTGGAGCTAATGACACCGAGCCCGAGCATTCCGTGGCCGCATATCTGCGGGCCATTGAGCAGGGGGCCAATGCGGTCGAATGCGATGTCCGTTTGACCATGGACGGCACCCTGGTCTGCATCCACGACCGCAGAATCAACCGCACCAGCTCTGGACGTGGCACGGTATCCAGCCAATTTCACTCCGAACTTGACCTCAGTGACTTCAGCGGCAGCTTGGAAAACTGGATGGACTTTGAAGACCCAAGGCCCGATGAAAGCCGTACCCGACTGCTCACCCTGGAAACCCTGTTGACCTTG
>CAITYI010000122.1 GCA_903896585.1 uncultured bacterium | reverse complement strand
TAAACACCCGTTGCAAATGAGCCAGTTGGATAAAGCGCAGATAACTGGTACAGCCTTGCACCTTGTGGCATCAGCGCATGATCTCCTATTTCCTTGCCAGATAATTTCCGATAGGAACCATCCGATTGAAGGATCTGATTCCAGTGGCTGTCTCCCTGGGTTTCAGTGCCGCCGAAAATCTTGCGAAATTTCAGTGTTTCAGTGTTCTTCCCGTACCAAAGTATTGTGTCGCAAACACCCTCTAGGTAGCGCCCCCCCAACGTCATGTTCTTAGTTCGATAGGAAATTGCCTCGACGAAATTTGAATCCCCAAACACCTCATCCATCACCGCCCGCACCCGGTGCACATTCTCATCACCAATCTGGACAAAGATTGATCCAGATTCAGTCAGCAAATCACGCGCCACCGTTAGCCGGTCTCGCAAATACGTCAAGTAGGAATGGATTCCATCGCGCCAAGTGTCGCGGAACGCCTTTACCTGCTCGGGCTCGCGGGTTATGTGGTCGGACTTGCCGTCTTTTACATCGCGGCTGGTGGTACTCCACTGAAAATTGCTATTGAATTTGATGCCATAAGGCGGATCAAAGTAAATGCACTGGACCTTGCCACGCAAGCCCTCGCGCTCGGCTAGGCTGGCCATCACCTGTAAGCTGTCGCCCAAGATCATGCGGTTGGTCCAGTTCTGGTCGTGCTGGTAAAACTCGGTTTTGTCTGCGCCCTTTGGGATGCCGTTGAAGTCTGTGAACAAATCAGCGGTGCTCTGACCAGCCTCGTGCTCACGCTCCCTTGAAGTGCGCAGCAGGTCGTCAATCAACACCTTAGGGTGGACTTTTTCCTGGATGTAGAGCGGCGGCGCGTTGACCACTAGGTCGTTCCAGTCCTGCTCGTCTTTGCCGCGCCAAACCAGTTGTGGGTCTGAGTCGGTGTTGCGCGGGTAGCGGATCTGTTTTGAATTCTGTTGATCTTTGTGCATTACGGACTGAAATTCAGCCGTGGGAATATTCCTGCGGGATGCGTCTTCATGCTTAAGCGCTTCAACTTTTAGCGGCGTGTTTTTTTTAGTTGCCATGTCGGTCAATCTGTTTGTACTGCGGTTTGTGTTTTGGCGACTAGAACTGCGTCTTCGATCATCTTGTCAAATTCGTTCTGGACGCGTTCAGCAAAGTCCTTCTGCATATCCCATATATCAGTGAATTCGACGAAAGCCCAGCGGCCATGGGTGCCCAAGTTGTTCACCCCCGGAATCCAGTATGTATCCATGCTCGACTTCTTATCCTTGGCGTCTTCACGGCGGTAGCCTTTGATTTCAACGATGAGGTACAAAGGATTATTAGTCCCGAGACCGTCATCGATCAAGACGAGGAAGTCAGGACAGTACTGGCGCGTCTCTGATCCGTATCGGTATGGCACTTCTAAACCAAGGCTATGGTTCTTTACGTAAGCGATGACGCGGGGGTGCTTCTCCGCAACGCGGCAGAACTCGGCCTCCCAATCACTGTCAAGAATTACCCAATTCACTTGGCATTTGTCTGAACGGGTCTCCCAACGCTCAGTCTTGGAGGTGTTAAAGTTAACATTTGCGGTGGAGCCCACTGGGTTGTAGGGGTCCAAAACGGCCTTAATGGGTCTGCTACCTACTGCAGTGCGGGTGATGGCATCCGAAATGCGGGTGCAGGCCATATCCGCAAGCGTTCGATACTTGAGCTGCGAGGGGTACGTACCTCCTTTACAGACAAGGTAACCGTCAAGCCATTGGCGAGCAATCTTCTTTAGCTGACCAAACAGGTGCAACCGCGGATCCCCATTGGCATCGCGCCATTTTGTGAGCACCAAATGCGCTGCAAGCTCATAAACCACCTGTGCTTGTCGCACTTCACCGGTATGAACAAGGTTCAGGTCAACAGCCTCGCCAATGATTCCAGAACTTCGGGTCTCGGTTGCGCCTACCAGATCGGGTGTGAGCTCCATAACTGAGTCACTATTGAAATCTGCGGTCAATCTTTCTTCGGGTAAATCAGCGCGGTAACCTTGCACCCTTGGAAACCTAATCTCCAAAGCATTCCGACCTGGGCGAATGGCCTTCACCTGAATGGTCTCGCGTGGCTTTTGAGGATTTGATATGACAGGGGTCGCATTGAAATCGAAGGGAATGCCCAAAACGTCAGCGTATTCGACGTTGTAGAGACCCTGTTCGTTGAGTTCATAGGACTGACGTCGCAGTGCGCGCCCAATAACCTGCTCACATAGCAGCTGCGTGCCAAATGCTCGAACTCCCAGTACATGGGTAACCGTGTTGGTGTCCCAGCCCTCGGTGAGCATGGACACAGAGACTACGCAGCGTATGGATTCACCAAGGCGGCCAGCTTTTCCAACAGTGTTCATCACTTCCCGGAGCAATTCCTGATCCGTGATATTTTGGCTAGCCAACGGATCGCCAGTTCGTTCAACAATTTCGCGCCGAAATCGGTCAAT
>CAITYI010000121.1 GCA_903896585.1 uncultured bacterium | reverse complement strand
CTTCGCGGCGATGCAGAAGTTGCCGACGATCTAGTCACTGAACTTCGAAATCACGTAGCGCGCGAAATCGGACCAATCGCTAAACCCCGACAGATCCTGATTGTGCAGGAATTACCCAAGACGCGTTCGGGGAAGATTTTGCGCCGCCTGCTACAAGATGTTGCCGAGCATCGTGATGTTGGTGACTCCACCACTCTGGCCGACCCTGCAGTCATGAAATTGATCTCTGCAGGGCTCGCATCTTCCTCTAGCGACGACTAACAACGGATTCTCGGATCAATACTCACAGATAGACTGCGGCAATGGCCGCCAATGAAATCCTCTCCCGACCCACATTGGGTGAGCGCGGCTGGCTGCTCAACCAACTCCGCGATGAAACAGTCGGCGGCGCAATTCTTCTTTGCGCCGCGGCACTCGCACTGATATGGGCCAACTCACCGTGGGGTGACAGTTACACCGACATGGTGGCTTTTAAGGTCGGGCCGGAATCACTTGGCCTCAATCTGCCGCTGGGTATCTGGGCAGCAGATGCGCTGCTGGCGATCTTTTTCTTTGTGGTCGGTCTTGAACTCAAACACGAACTTGTTCTTGGATCATTATCAAAACCAGCACAGGCAATTGTCCCCGCTGCCGCAGCAATCGGCGGAATGGTTGTCCCTGCTCTCATTTTCGTGGTGGTAAATGCGAATATGGACGGTGGTTCATTGCGCGGCTGGGGAATCCCCATGGCCACCGACATCGCTTTCGCGCTCGCGGTACTCGCCATGTTTGGTCGCCGACTGCCCGTAGCTTTACGGGCCTTCCTGCTCACTCTCGCCGTGGTCGATGACCTAGGTGCCATCACGGTCATTGCGATTTTTTACTCAGATAAATTTGCCGCGATCTGGTTCGGTCTATTTATTCTCACCCTCGTTGCTTATTGGCTACTGCAGAAGTACCGCATCACGAGCCCTTTTCTCTACATTCCACTCGTCATCATTGGGTGGTATTTCTGTTACAAGAGTGGGATCCACGCAACAGTCGCCGGTGTGATTTTCGGCTTTCTCACTCGCGTTCGTCCCGATCCAGGCGAAATAGAAGCCCCCGCAGATCGACTGATCCACCGAATTCACCCCATCAGTGCCGGCTTCGCTGTTCCCGTATTCGCTCTCATGGCGGCCGGGGTTGATCTTCGCTCCACCGGTCTTGTCGATGCCCTCTCCAGCCCACTATCCCTTGGAATCATTCTTGGATTGGTAGTAGGTAAACCTGTTGGGATCTTGACCATGGCCTGGTTCATGGCTCGATTTACCCGGGCGAGTTTGGCGCCTGGAATTGTCTGGCGAGATATTTTCGCGGTGGGACTTCTCGCCGGTGTGGGATTCACCGTGGCCCTACTCATCACCGAACTTGGCTACCAAGACAACTCCGATCTCATGGATTCCGCAAAAATTGCCGTCCTGGTGGCTTCGGTGATCGCCGCCGCCATCGCAGCCGTGGCCCTACTTTCTCGAGGTCGGGCTTATGCCGCTATCGCGAAAGTTGAGGAAGCCGACCTCGACAAGGATGGCATTCCAGACGTTTATCAGCAGGGGGACGAGATCGACACCCCCGGTAACCGGTAGCCTCGGGCTTTGGAGGGAGCGCCATGTCAGATCTAAAAGCAGGTAACCAGCTGAACCAGAAGCAGCCCAATTACTCAGGGAGTAAGCAACCCAGTCTCAAGCAATTGGTGACCAAAACTCTTTCTGATGGCAAGAAACTGCTCACGGCACAGGTTAATTTGACCACAGCCGAACTCCAGCAGTCCGGGAAGACAATTGGCGCGGTGTCGGTCCTGGTGTTGATTGCCGTGTCGTTAATTTCACTTGGATCAATTTTTCTCTTAATCGCACTCGCCTATGTCCTGGTCGCTCTCGGATTACCTATCTGGGCCGGCTTTCTTATTGTGGCTGGAGTGCTCATTGTTACCGCGGCGGTATTTGGCGGTGTCGCCTACAAAAAAAGCCAGAAAATTACCGGGCCATCTTTAGCTTCCCAGGAATGGAAGCAAACATCTGAATCCCTCGCGCAACTCAACGACCGCAAGCCGTTCTAGCCCGCACGGTGAACCCACTCGCACTCACATCCGAGGAGGCGATCAAGCAGTCTGGTCCTTGGAAGCATCGCGATATCTCTGCCAATGGAAGCCGATTCCACGTTGCCGAACTGGGAAGTGGCACCCCAATCCTTCTGCTACACGGTTTTCCCATGTTCTGGTGGACGTGGCGCAACCAAATGCAACCGCTTGCTCAGGCCGGATTTCGGGTCATTGCCATGGACCTACGGGGCTATGGCGGATCGGACCACCCACCTCAGGGATACGACCCCACAACTTTGGCAAAGGATGCCGTTGGCGTTTTACGCAGCATGGGTGAGACCCAAGCTTTCGTTGTAGGTCACGGTGTTGGTGGAGTTGTTGCTTGGACCATGGCAGCCCAGTCACCTGATTGCGTACTCGGTGTTATTGCCGAGTGTTCCCCCCACCCGAAAGTAATGCGAGCAACCCTCGCCCGCAGTCGGGATCAACGAGCAGCCCTTTCCTATTTGTTGCGGATGCAATTTCCATTCATCCCTGAGTCGTACTACAGCAAGAACTCTGCTGTTCATGTTGGTGATTTTCTGCAGAGGTATTCCCAAGACCCTTCGTGGTTATCCAATGAGAATCGAATGATCTTTCAGGCGGCCTACCGCGCCTGGCCGACCGCCCACACGGCCATTGAGTTCCAGCGTTGGGCATTGCGCTCGCTCTACCGCACTGACGGTCGCCGGTACCAAGAGTCCATTGCAGAGCCGATTAGCTGTCCGGTACTTGAGATTATTGGTGAAAAGGACACCATGGTGCTGCCTCGGTACGCCGACAGTTCCAGCATGGTGAGTGGTGCCTATCAACGAGAAGTTTTGCCCACCGGCCACTACCCCCACGAGGAAAATCCGCGGGCATTCACCGAAACAGTTACCCACTGGTTACGGCTACAGCTGAGTCAACCCCCGGGAAGTTAGCAAACTCGTGGCGAAACCTCGTGATCAATTTGGGCGCCCACTGCGCGGTGCAGATGCTGACCGATTGAGTTACCCGCAGGTACCCGAACGTGAGATTATCGATGGCCCAACGGCGTGGGCCGAGGCCGAGGACTATTTCAGTCGAAACTTGCCCTTCCACGTTCATGAAGTGTGTGAGCAACGGTGGCGATGCGCGCCCACCGAGGAACAGTCACTGTGGCAAGCATTGGCCCAGTGGGGGGCAGCGCTCACCCACGAAGCTCGCGGAAATCCCAAAGGCACTCAGGCGGTTGCTCTCCGTGCCCAGAGAAACTTCTTGAATGCCGCGAACATTCCACCCTATGTAAAGACGGAAATGATTCGCGAGAGCCTTCAACGGTTATTGGCGTAGCTCACAGGAGCCGGTTGAAACCGATCCATCTGATTTTTTCCAATTTTCCGCAATCTGCAACGCCACTTCAAGTTCAGCATTTGTGAGGGCATAGCCCAGATCCGAATCGATACTGGACCCGAAAACCAATCCCAGGATTCGACCTTGGTTATCTACCAATGGGCCACCGCTGTTCCCAGAACGAACATTGGATCGAAAGGCATACACCTCGCGCTCCACACCAATATCACCATAAATGTTCTCGCCCCGGGCAGCAATGACACCTCGAACCCGTGCGGGTGTTGCCGTGAGTTCACCACCTTCCGGGAAACCCGCTACCACAGCCTCGGATCCCTTTGCGGCAATTTGCGTTGCAAATGACCCTGGTCTGCCATCAATGGATTCCGTGACCACGACCGCAATGTCTTTCTCGGGATCAAATAAAACAACGGTTCCTTCCCGCGATCGTTCAATATTGGGTAAACGCACTTTCAGATCGGTGACTCCCGCAACCACATGCGCGTTGGTGATCAACGCCCGGTCACTGACATAGAAGCCTGAACCGCTCACCACTTGATCACACTGTTCAGCATCCCCGGTCAAACGTGCCACAAAATTCTCCACCACCGGTACAACTCCTGCGGAAACCTGATCGGTTGGCTCTGGTACATCGGCTCCCGGTGACTGACCTAAACCGATCACAATTCGGGGGACTCCAGTTTGACCGACCAAGTCACTCACATTCGAGAAAATAGATCGGGCAAAGTCAGGAACGAGAGAGTCCATGGTGGTGAGCACCCTGGAATTTGACACCTGTTGCGAGATTGCGCCGTTAGGCATGAAGACAAGGACACTTGCAATCACCCAACCGACCAACGCAAATGCCAATACATTTAAAGCTGCGCCCGCTAAATTATCAACGAATTGAATGGGGCGCCACGTAATGTAATTTCGCAGTTTCCTGCCCAAGTAGCCGAGAAGAAGTTGACCCAGAATTGCACTGGCAAAAACCACCAGGGCCAACGCAATATAGGTCCACGGTCCTGCTGGAATGAATTGATTCACCAAGCCGGGAAGCCACACGAGCGCAGCAATGCCACCAATGAGGAATCCGGCAAAACTCAGAACGCCCG
>CAITYI010000120.1 GCA_903896585.1 uncultured bacterium | reverse complement strand
TCGGACGGTCGTGGCTGGGACGGTCGCGGCTGGGACGAAGTGGTCTTGTCACCTAGTTCTTCGGTGACTTCCTCGGAATAGTGACTGAACTCCGCTTCAATCACGGTGTTGATATTTGCATGCGCCGGATCCGGATCAGGGACTGGCTCAATGATCGGAACTTTCTGCGGTGGCGTGATGGGCGGCAGTGCCAACAAAACCACCAGAAATGCCGCCACAACAACTGCGACCGATATCCACGCCGTGATGTGTGATGCATTGAGGAAAGCTTCAAATGCACCCGCCCGCAAAACATCCACGGTGGCGGCAGGAAGCGCGGTAGCTTGGTCTAGGACACTTACCGTTCCCACAATCGACTGAGCCGCGAGTTCTTTAGCCTGATCAGGGATACCTTCGGGCAGATCTGCCAGGTACGGATCCACATTGCTGGCGTAGCGCGTTGCCAAGATTGTGCCGATCACGGCCACACCGAGGGCGCCGCCCACCTGTCTCACCGTGTTTTGGACCGCCGATCCAGCGCCTGCGCGGGCCAAAGGCAGCACATTCTGCATAACAGTGGATGCGGGCGCAATCACATTGCCCATTCCAAAGCCAAAGATAAAGAAAATAACCAAAATAATCCACAAGGGTGTATCAATTTGAAGGAAGCCCAACCCGGCGAGGGAAATTGCCACAGATCCTAAGCCAAATGTCATGACGAATTTGTAGCCAAACCTATTCACCATGGCAGATGACCGAGGGGCTGCGATTATTTGTCCGATAGCAAATGGAAGGAAGCACAATCCCGCCGTTAGCGTGTCGTAGCCTCGAAGAATTTGCAAGTAAAACGGCAAAGAGAAAGTAATTCCCGAGAGGGCAAAGAAGGAAAGGGTGACAGCGATCAAACTCACCGCATATCCCCGATTTTTGAACAGTCCCACATCAAAGGACGCATGTTCGCTACGAGATTCAATCCAGAGGAAAAGGGCAATGATGCCTATTCCTGCGATCACGGGGATGACGACCGACGGTGCTACCCAGTTTCTCGTTTCGGAGGCGTGGATTATTCCGTAAATTAGTAATCCCAATCCCGTTATTGAAATCAATAAACCGGGGATGTCCAACTTGCGTGGATGTGGGTTTCTCGTTTCCGGAACGACTTTCCAAATCGCAATTAACCCGCCCACGACAATGGGTACGTTGATCAGAAATACTGAGCCCCATGAGTTTCCGAGAACCCATTCGAACCACTGTGGGTTTTGCAGAAGAACACCCCCGAGAACTGGTCCCAGGGCTACTGCCGCACCTACCGCACCTGCCCAAACACCAATTGCTTTCCCTCTTTCATGGGGTGGGAAAATTACGGTAATAATCGCCAAGGTGGTAGGTAGAACAGCTGCCCCACCGATACCCATGACCGCCCGCATACCAATCAACATTCCGGCACTCACGGAAAATGCCGCAATTAAGGATGCCAAAGCGAAAATAGTTAGGCCAATGACGAGTACCTTTTTGCGGCCGATTCGATCTCCGAGAACACCCCAGGTGAAAAGCAGGGCGGCGAATACCAGGACATAGGAGTCCACGGCCCAGACAAGTTCACTCTGTGATGCCTGAAGATCCCGCTGAATGGTCGGTAACGCAATATTGAGAATGGTGTTATCAAGCAC
>CAITYI010000119.1 GCA_903896585.1 uncultured bacterium | reverse complement strand
TTGCCACGTTGTGTTCCGTTTCTGTTCGAGTTCGAATCTTTTGGAGACTTACTTGTCCGGTGAATTGCTTGTCCGATGAGTTACTTGTCCGGTGAAACTGGATGTAGTCGAAGGAGGGGCTGCCCGGGTGCAACCGGATCGCCATCTTGGGCAAGCCATTCGATGATAGTTCCGCCGTGCGGAGCCATGATCGGAAATTGATCACGCAAAGTAGTAATGACACCGATCTGCGTTTGGGCCGGAACAAGATCACCCTCGACAAACTGCTGGTCTCCTAGGGTGAACGTTCCCTTTGCCGGTGCAATCACCAACCGCCACGTGGGAGTCGTTTCAATTACGGAATGCACCCCATGCTTTTCAATAAGTCGCCAGGCTGCAGGAAGGTCATCGGGTGTCTTAAGGGCCAGAGTTTCCACTCCGGGCATGGCGCGCTTGGCCAAATTGATCAGCGTGCCAGCAGGAGGAATTTCGATCATTGCGGTTACACCAAGGTCCGTCATTGTTTGCATGCATTGATCCCAACGGACGGGCTGCGCGACCTGTTGCACAAGGCGTCGGACCACCACGCGGCCGTCGTGGATCACTTGGCCGTCGGTATTGGAAATCAATCGAATGCGGGGGTCATGGGTGCTGAGGGCGTTCCCGATGCGGCCGAGCTTTGCGGTCGCGGGAGCCATATGTTCAGTGTGAAATGCGCCGGCAACATCGAGTGGACGAACACGCGCACCATCGGGTGCCACAAATGATTCCAATTGGGCAATGGTTCCGGCAACAACTATTTGTCCGGCTCCATTCATGTTGGCTGCGGTAAGTCCGACTTCGTGGGCAGCGGCAACTACTTCGTCTGGCTCTCCTCCGAGTACGGCGCTCATGCCGGTTGGGGTGAGGGCAGCGGCCTTGGCCATGGCAAGACCACGCTCGCGGACAAACACCATGGCCTGCTCGGCGGTCAAAACCCCGGCACCGACGGCCGCCGTTATTTCACCGACCGAGTGTCCCGCGGCAACACCAATTGCTGCGTAAGCGGCTGACGGGTGCGGGAAAAGACTGAGCAGGGTGACCAACCCTGAACCCACAATCAGGGGTTGGGCAATGGCCGTGTCGCGAATTGTCTCGGCATTCGAGGTGGTGCCGTGGGTGATCAGATCGACCCCGCTGACCAAGGACAGCCATTCAAGGCGTTCGGCAACTCCGGGGACATCAAGCCACGGGGTAAGGAACCCGGGGGATTGAGCACCCTGACCGGGCGCAACGACTACCAGCACGACCTTAGCCTTCCGTAGGAATCCCCCAATGATGGGCCGGAAATCGCCAATGAAATTCCCGATTCTTTGTAGGAAACCTACAACAACCCGGTGGTGAGCTTGATCAGGTGCGCCCCAATACAAGGGATACCCGCACGGCGAATGCTTCCCTGGAGTTGGTGAGGTCGTAGCCGGTGTGATCGGCAATTCGTTTGAGGCGGTAGCGAACGGTGTTCGGGTGCACAAAAAGGGCACGACCGGTTGCTTCCAGAGACTGTGAGTTGTCTAAATATGCGACCGCGGTGTCCAAAAGCGCGGGGTCTGCCGCCAATGGCCGATAAATACGGGCAATGAGTTCGTGTTTGGCCGCAAAATCGCCGAGGACGGCGCGCTCGGGAAGAAGTTCAGATACATGGACCGGTCTCGGTGGGGTTGTCATGGAGGCTGCCGCTCGATATGCGGAGGCACATGCCTGGGCTGCTGCTCCGATATTGGTCAGCCCGGTGACGGGGTCACTCACCACCACCGCGCCGGGACCGAAATAGGGAGTGATCAGTCGCGGGGTTACATCGGAATCAAGTCCGCTTCCACCGATCACCGCAAACATCACGGTTCCTTGAACCCCGGTGAGCAGATCTAATGAGTGATTTATTGCCGCTCGGCGCATGACAGAGAGTGCGGCTTCCGCATCTACTTCCGGTGGCGATCCTGCCATGACAAGTGATGACCCGGTGGTTGACCAACCCAGCGCACTTGCCTGACTCAAAATTTCATCGGTTGCGCTATCGCGCATGAGCGCATCGATTATTAGTGCTTCAAGTCGTGCATCCCAGGCCCCGCGCGCCTCTGCCGCACGTGCGTACACCTCGGCTGCGGAGAATGCGATTTCACGGGAGTAGCGCAGTACCGCCTCGCGGAATTGCTGTTGCTCCTGCGGGGGAATGAATGAATCCACCGAGGACTCCACCACATCGATGGTGGTCCGAACCAATGCCACCGTCTGTTCAAAGGTGACGGCTCGAGTGAGCTCACGGGGTGCCGCGCCGAACACGTCAGACGTTAAAGCAATGTCTTTTTCGGGGTGCGAATTCCAATCAATAAAAGCTTGGATGCCCGCTTGCGCAACCTGCCCGACCCAGGAGCGTTCTTGGGCACCAAGTTCCCGATACCACGGCAGGGTTTGTTCCATGGTGTTGGCGACGGCTGTCGCGAGAGCGCCAGATGCCTCTGAGAGTCGTGAATTGACCGATTCGCTGCTCATGAAAAAACTTCAGGGAGTGAGTTCACTAACCCACATTTACACCGATAATGCTGCCCACAATGTATGTCACCGCTGCTGCACCGGTTCCCCACAAGAGTTGACGCATGGCGCTGAAGATTATTCCGCGGCCCGAGAATTTGCCGACGAGTCCACCAACAACACACAGTGCAATAATGGCCGCAACAATTGCCGCTATAAAGGCAGCGGTGCCGCTGAGCAGTGCATAGGGAATCACTGCCACGCTCGCACCGACAGCAAATGCGAGAAAACTCGAAATTGCCACCTTGACCGGACTGCCCAATTCATCGGGATCCAAACCCAATTCTTCGCGCACGAGAGTGTCGAGGGCAATTTTGGGATTGGACATGATCTGGGCGGCAACGCGCGCGGCATCCTCGCGCGATACTCCCTTGGCCCGGTAAATGAGTTCTAATTCCTTCTGTTCTTCATCGGGCTTCTCGCGTAACTCACGAGCCTCCATTTCGATCTCGCGCCTAAAGAGATCGCGCTGGCTGGCAACGCTCACATATTCGCCCGCAGCCATGGAGAAGGCACCTGCCAAAAGCCCGGCAAGTCCAGCAAAGAGAACGGTGCTGTTATCCAAAGAGCCGGCGATACTGGCTCCGGCGAAGCCCATGACCAGAGCGGTATTGGACACCAGGCCATCGGAGATTCCGAATACCGCCGCGCGAACAGATCCGGATTTATCGACCTTGTGCCAAGGCTCGATGCCACCGTTTTCATTGGAAGCAACGAGATGGTCGGCTGTTTGGTAACTGGGTTCACCCTCGGAACTCTTGAGCATCTGGCCAAAAACTTTAGCGTGTTCGCGTTCATCGGCGGGCATGGATGCTAGGGCTTCGGGTTCTTGGTCGTACATGCCAGCATTGACACCTTCAGTTTCTTCCAAGGTAGACAGCACGCTACTCAAGCCCATGGATTTCGCCCGAGAAACAAGAGCCTTGTCCTCTGGATCTAATGCGGTAGGAGCGGGTGGAACCTCGACCCCGTATTCATTGAGTTTTTCAATCCAATGAGCGGCGTGTTTATCTTCGATATCGGCCAGTTCAATGAGTGCCTCACGTCGATCCCCGTCTACCGTC
>CAITYI010000118.1 GCA_903896585.1 uncultured bacterium | reverse complement strand
GGTGTGTCCACAATCTGCGCGCTCACCGGCGACGATGTCACTGCCGGCGATGAACCCGAGGCCCGTCGCGTTTTTGATCTGGACGGACCGCAACTCATTTCCGTTGCCACCGGTTTGTCCCAAGGCCAGTTTCTGTCGGGGCGCAAAGTTTCCGAACCCAAGGAACTCCTCGTGGGCGGAGTGGAGAACCCATTCGCACCACCCATGCAAACCCGCATCAAGCGGGCACGCATGAAAGTTGACGCAGGCGCTAAGTTCCTGCAACTTCAAATTGGTTACCAGCCGGAACTCCTCGAAGAATTTATGGCAGGAATTGTGGCTAATGGCACGGCAAAAGATGCCGCCATCATTCCCACCGTCATCATGACAAAGGCGGCTCGGGCTCTGAGTTTCATGAATGACAAGGTGGCGGGTATTTACGTGCCGCAAGCGATAATTGATCGAGTAGCTAACGCAGAAGATCAAGCTGAAGAGTCGTATCAATTAGTTCGAGAGTCAGCGGCACACGCACTGTCACTACCTGGTGTGGCCGGTATTCACATCACAGATTTCCGCCACGATGACACGGTTGCGCGTCTTGTGTTGGATTTACAGATCGGCCCACTTCACCAGTCACTAGCTAAGGGAATCGCATAATGCATACGATCGTCAGCTCTGCCACCAAGACAGTCACCATCGGTGCCGATCAACCCTTCTGCATTATTGGGGAGCGCATCAACCCAACGGGTCGCAAAATTTTTCAGGAGCAGTTGCGAGCGGGTGACTTGAGTGCGGTGGAGAAAGATGTTCGCGATCAAGTTGCTATGGGAGCCACCATGCTTGATGTCAACATGGGTGCACCCATGATTGACGAAGCCGAGATGCTCGGTAGAGCGGTCACCATGATTCAGGAGTTAACCGATCTTCCACTGTGCATTGACTCCTCCGTTGTGGAGGCTCTCGAAGCTGGGTTGGCCGCCTACAAGGGCAAAGCTCTGGTCAACTCGATCACCGCTGAAGACGAGCGCATGGAGCTGATTCTTCCATTGGTGAAGAAGTACGGCGCCGCCATCATTGCCCTGCCAAACGATGAATTCGAAATCCCCGAAGAACCTGAGCGCCGGCTTGAACTCGTTCGTTACATTGTTGAGCAGGCCACCGGAAAATACGGAATTCCAATTGAAGACATTGTCATTGACCCACTAGCCATGCCAATTGGCGCGGATTCGCAGATGGTTGTTCGAACCATGAAGACAATTGAATTGATTCGCGATGAATTCGGGTTGAATATGACCCTCGGTGCATCCAATGTCTCCTTCGGCATGCCAGATCGCCACACCCTCAATGCGGTCTTCCTGCCCATGGCAATGAAAGCCGGATTAACCAGTGCAATCATGGATTCGCGCACCGCGAGCAATGTCGCAGCTGTTCGTGCCGCGGACCTCATGATGGGCAATGACGAATGGGGCGCCAACTGGATTGCCATGCACCGCGCCAAAGAAGCCAAGTAGCCGGAAGTACGGCAGGATCAGGCCATGTCCGTAACCCAAGGTCCGGTTATTCCGCAGTTGGAACAACCGACCGCAGGGGAACCAACGCGGGTTGAAATTGAATTTCAACCATCGGGGAAAACGGCTCGGGTTCCACTGGGAGTGACGGTTTTCGATGTCGCCAGTTGGAACGCTCTTGCGGTGGACTCAACCTGCGGTGGCCACGGCACCTGTCGCAAATGCAAAGTGCAAATTGTTTCGGGGGATATTCCACACGGCACCGCTGATGCCCGGGCTTTCACCGAAGAGGAACTTGAACAAGGTTGGCGGTTGGCTTGCCAGGCTTGTGCATTCACAAATCTGAAGGTCAATGTACCTGAGCTGACCACCCGACCTAAAGCATCAACGGTTGGTGTTGGTCGTCAAGTAATTCACCGCCCGACCTTGCTCAAGAGATTCCTGCAACTAGCCGAACCTGATCTCGTTGATCAGCGTCCGGATTTGCGTCGGGTTCTCGATGGCATCACCGACATGACCACCAACGTGGATCCCATGGTCGTGCGCACCTTGCCCGCGCTGCTGCGGAAGGCGAATTTTGAAGTCACCGCTGTTGTTGTAGACGACATTCTCATAGCGGTGGAGCCGGGAGATACCTCTGACAAGTTGTATGGAATTGCGTTTGACCTAGGCACCACCACGGTTGTTGCCACTCTGTTAGATCTCTCCAATGGAATGCCACTTGCGGTTGCATCTATGTTGAACATGCAACAGCAATTTGGTGCCGATGTCATCAGTCGAATCAGTGCCACCATGTTGGATCCACAGAAACTTTTTGACCTACAGCGTCTTGCCCACGAGACCCTCGATCAACTTGCCGGTGAAGTCTGTGAGGAAGCTGGTGTTGATCGACTGGACGTGTACCAAGTGGCAGTTGCGGGTAATGCCACCATGGTGCAAATTGCCCTTGGAATTGATCCCGAGCCACTAGGTGTTGCGCCATTTATTTTGGCGGCAGACGAATACCCGGATGTTCGAGCCCATGAACTAGGCCTCAAGGTCAACCCGCAGGCACGAGCAACACTTTTCCCGGCATTAGGAGCCTATGTCGGCGGGGACATTGTCGCGGGAGCCCTTGCATCCGGCATGGATCGGGATCAGCGGGTGCGCCTATTCATTGATGTGGGAACAAACTGCGAAATGATTCTTGGCAATTCGGAAAGATTGCTCGCAACCGCAGCACCAGCCGGCCCGGCATTTGAGGCAGCGTCCATCAAATGTGGAATGCGCGCCGCACCTGGTGCCATCGAAGTAGTCAAGATCGAACTCGATGGCGTCACATTAGGAACAATTGACGATAAACCCGCAGTGGGTATTTGTGGTTCGGGCCTGGTGGATGCGGTTGCTGAGTTGGTCAAAGTAGGTCTCCTTGATGAATCCGGTCGCTTTGTCACCGAAGAAACGGCGCGCGCAATCAGCGCAGCCCTCGCCGATCGTTTGGTGATGTTGGGTCAGGAGCGAGTCTTTATGTTGACCGACGGAGTGGACGGCGAGAAAGACGTATACCTCTCCCAGCGCGATGTCCGGGAGTTGCAATTCGCCAAAGCGGCGATTTCCACCGGATGGGCAATCCTGTTGGAGGAATACGGAATCGAACAGAAAGATGTTCAGCAAGTGTTGCTAGCTGGTTCATTTGGTAGTTATCTATCAGCCAAAAATGCGAAAGCAATTGGTCTCGTCCCAAATATTGCCACCACTCGAATCCTTAGCGCAGGCAATGTCGCGGGCGAGGGAGCCAAAATGGTGTTGCTCTCGGGTTCAGAGCGAAATGGGGCCCGATCGCTCACCAAACTGGTGCATTACGTGGAGCTCTCAGAACGGGAAGACTTCAATGATCGGTTTGTGGAGGAACTCGCCTTTCCTGTGTAGGTACGTTCCCTATGTAGGTACGTTTCCTCTGTAGGTACTTGATTCGGATCCATACCCTTATGCTTCGGCTACCGCTGGAGGGAGGGTGAACATGTCAAGTGGCGAGCTACTCCCTCGATCATCCGTCTACTCCCAATTGGCACCGACGCCCCGTCTTTTTGCTTACATGGCTGCGTTGTTGATTCCGGCAATCGGCTTGGGTGCGCGGGAGGTGGCGCGGTGGCAATATCTCGATGACACATTTGACTCAGAGTGGGGTTTGGGACTGACGGCAGCCTTGGCGGCTGTGGTGATTGCCGTGACGGGTCTGTACTTCGGACGGATTACCGATCACCGGGATCCGCGACCATTCGTCGTGTTCGCGACGAGCATTGGAGCTCTGACCGCGACGGCGGCCGGCATCGCGATAATTCTCGGTGGGGTGCCCGCGTGGCTGGCCGTTGTTCTGGCCATCGCTGATGGATTCGCATTCGGGATGGGCAGCGTCGCGTTATTGAAAACCCAAGCCAGTTTTGTTCGGCCTGGAGCTGAAGGCGCCACGGAAATCGTCAACATTTTGCGGCTGGGTATCGGTGGGGTCGTCGGTGCTCTGGTCGCCGGTGCCATGCCAAATCCGCAAACCACGTTGATCGCGGTCGCGGTCATCATTGTGGTGGCGAATGTTTTTGTGTGGAAG
>CAITYI010000117.1 GCA_903896585.1 uncultured bacterium | reverse complement strand
GCCCTATCTGTGAACTTCCCGCCGGAACCGCGGTCAAGTTCCTGGTAGTCCCAGCGGAACAGTTCCCATCCCAGACGTGGTCCCTCTTACTCGATCACAGCCCATTAGTCGTGGTGGCGTCCATGTCAGACGACATGGTTACCGCCATCCAGATTGAGGCCGCGGGCGCAGATGCACGGCCATTGGTCACCCTGGAAACTGACTCGATCACAACCGTCTTCGTACCAACCCCCCGATTGGTAATTGCCGGAAGCGGCCCGATTGCCGACGCGCTTGCGGCGCAGGCGGCATTAATGAAGTGGAAGGTTGCGATTGAGCCGCGCCCTGATGCAGTGGCCGGGCTGGCTGCCACCCTGTCTCAGGTGGATTCTGTGGTCGTCATGGGTCACGATGTCGAAGTTTCATCAGGCTGCCTGATGGCCGCGTTGGCAAGTGACGCAGGGTACATCGGCGCACTGGGCTCAATTGCAATGCAGAACTCGCGGGCCGATTGGCTGGCATACCGTGACATCACTGAACTGTCTAGAGTCCACGGACCGGCCGGCCTCGATATCAAGGCGGCCACCCCCGAAGAAATCGCGGTTGCGATCGTGGCCGAAGCCATTGCGGTTCATCGGCAATAATTTATTTTGGATTTTTCCTGCTAAACCTTCATTCGCGCCCTACTGTTGCCATAGTTTAGATGGGGCCGGGTCACCAGGGAACCAAGTCAACTGAAGGGGTTAAGCATGCCGGTTGAATCCTCAGGGCAAGAACGCGGTAATCCGCGCATGTTTGCTCTCATTGAAAACTCCCCGAAAACTGGCGATAGCCCAACGGTGTGGGCCTTCCCCCAATTCGTTGAGTTTCTGAAAGTTGCGGGCCAACCGGTTCAGGGCCCATGGCCGCCGCACCAAGAGCCACGCCCCGATCCAGATGCAGATTCCATGCCCACAGCGATCCCCGACACCGGTCACTAAAACAGAAGAGGAACGAATGTATCCGTCCCGATTTTCCTACGACGCACCCACTTCCGTTGAAGAAGCTGTTGCGATTCTTGATCAAAATGGCGGAGAGGCCAAAGTGTTGGCCGGAGGCCAAAGCCTGATCCCCATGCTCAAACTTCGCTTCGCCTCTCCCGCGCGGGTAGTCGACATTAATGGGATTCCCGGTTTGGAATACCACAGCATTGATGCCGATGGCACTCTGCGCATTGGTGCTCTTTGCCGACACGAGGATCTGGAATTCAGCACAATTCTTGGCAATTTCCCAACCTTGGCACAGGCAGCGTCCCTTGTCGCGGATCCAATCGTGCGTACCAGGGGGACTTTTGTTGGTTCACTGTGCCACGCTGACCCGCAGGGTGATTGGTCCGCAACCATGATTGCCCTTGGTGGAAAAATCATTGCACAGGGACCAAATGGTCGCCGGGAGATCGCAGCAAGTGACTTTGTCCTTGGACCGTTTGTCAATGCGCTCGCATTTAATGAGATCGCGGTAGAAGCAACCGTTCCCCCGGCTAAAGGTAAAGCTCTCGGGGGTTACCTCAAGTTGGAGCGTCGCGTTGGTGACTTTGCCACAGCTTCGGTTGCCGTGGCGCTCGATGTTGATGGTGATGTCGTGACGCGGGCCGGATGCGCCCTTGCTGGAGTTGGTGGTCGAACCATCGATGCAAATGACGCAATCTCAGTATTGGTGGGTAAGACCCTGAATGAGGAGAGCATCAAAGAAGCAGCCGAAGCAGTTGCTGCTGCTGCAGAGCCACGCACCGATCACCGAGGATCCTCTTCTTACAAGCGTCACATTGTGGAAACTTTTGTCACTCGAATCCTGTCCAACATTGCCAACAGCGAGCAGAAAGCAGCCTGAACATGACCAGCCTCTATGACGAAGTACAGGCAGCGCCTGCTGCAGGAGTGGAAGTTCGCCGGATCACGGTTAATGTAAATGGAACTGACCGAACCGTGGATGTAGAGCCACGGCTGCTTCTCGCGCACCTGTTGCGCCAAGCCTTGCAACTCACCGGAACGCACAGTGGTTGCGACACGTCCGGTTGCGGGGCGTGCACCGTGTTAATGGATGGTCGCCCTGTGAAAAGTTGCACCGTGTTGGCGGTTCAGGCAAACGGCCGAGAAGTAGAAACGGTGGAAGGTCTGGCAACGGCCAGCGAATTGCACCCCATTCAAGAAGGCTTCAAAGAGGAGCACGGTCTCCAATGCGGATTCTGCACTCCCGGCATGATGATCTCAGCCAAGGCGCTCCTTGAACGAAATCCCGATCCAACCGAAGACGAAGTTCGTTGGGCATTGTCTGGCAACCTATGCCGCTGCACCGGATACCAAAACATCGTTAAGTCAGTCCTGTGGGCTGCAAAGAAAATGCGCGAACAAAACCAGGAGGCATGATGGCACCGCTTGACGAACTCAAAATTGGTGGAATGGGTGCGAGCCGCCGCCGGGTTGAAGACAACCGTTTTATTCGTGGCAAGGGTCGCTATGTGGACGACATTGTCCTACCCGGCATGTTGCACGTGGAAATCCTGCGCAGCCCGGTTGCCCACGCTCGCATTAAATCCATTGATACCAGTGCAGCATGGGAGGTTCCCGGAGTTCGACTTGTCATGACCGGAGAGACCATGGCCGCTCGAAACCTGGCTTGGATGCCAACCCTTTCTTATGACACTCAAGCAGTGCTCGCAACAGACAAGGTTCGTTTTCAGGGGCAAGAGGTTGCGGCGGTTGTCGCCGACAACCCGTATATCGCCAGAGATGCACTCGACAAAATTGTGGTTGAGTACGAGCAATTACCGGTGATTGTTAATCCGATTCAAGCTCAGAGCCCCGATGCGCCCCTGATCCGCGACGACAAAGAGAACCAAACGTCAAATAAGATTTTCGACTGGGAGATAGGCGATAAGGAAGCAACCGACCGGGCATTTGCGCAGGCAGATGTCGTGTCAAAGATTGATCTGCACTATCCGCGTTCGCATCCGTCTCCATTGGAAACTTGCGGCTCAATTGCTGATTATGATCGATCCAGCGGCAAATTAACCGTCTACATGACCTCGCAGGCACCTCACATTGTTCGTGCTGCCGTAGCCATGGTTGCCGAGTTGCCCGAGCACATGATCCGGATTATTTCCCCCGATCTTGGCGGTGGCTTTGGAAACAAGGTCCCCATTTATCCCGGATACGTGATTTCGATTCTTGCATCAATCCTGACCGAACGTCCCGTCAAGTGGGTTGAAGACAAATCAAGTAACTTGATTTCTACCGGTTTTGGTAGGGATGTTTATCTCGAAGGAGAGCTGGCCCTCCGGAAAGACGGAAAAATCTTGGGAATGCGCATGCACACGATCTCTGATCACGGTGCTTTCTTCGCAGATGCTCAACCGACCAAGTTCAAAATTGGTTTGATGCACTCAGCATTTGCGTGCTACGACATACCTGCAGCCCACCTTGTTAGTGAGGGTTATTACACGAACAAGGCGCCGGGAGGTGTGGCCTATCGGTGCTCATTCCGGGTCACCGAAGCCATGTTCTTCCAAGAGCGCATGGTGCATGCGGCAGCTAACGATCTGGGAATGGATCAAGCAGAGTTCCGTCGAGTGAACTTGGTGGGCGACGACATGTTCCCCTATCGCACCGCTTTTGGTTTCCTCACCGATTCTGGTCAATATGGCAAATGCCTTGACGTTGGCTTGGAGGCAATTGGGTACAGCACCTTTAAGCAGGAGCAGGAAGAAGCTCGCAAGCGCGGAAAGTTACTGGGTATCGGAATCTCGACCATGACCGAGCCACTTGGTGCCGGAAACAGTCGGGAGTACGACATCATCGGTATCAAGATGTTCGACTCCGCTGAATTGCGGGTACACATGACGGGTAAGGCAATTCTGCGAACCGGTGCGAAGACTCAAGGCCAAGGCCACGAGACCACGTGGGCGCAAATCGTGGCCCACGAACTCGGAATTCCGGCCGACGACATTGTGGTAGAAGAGGGCGACACTGATACGGCTCCCTTCGGAATGGGAACTTATGCGTCCCGTTCAACACCGGTTGCTGGTGCAGCCGTCGCCATGGCTTCTCGCAAAATTCGGGCGAAGGCACGCAAAATCGCAGCCCATCTTCTTGAAGTTTCTGAAGAGGATATTGAGTGGGAGTTAGGGCGGTTTTATGTCCGCGGCAATCAAGAGCGCGGTGTGACCATTCAAGATTGTGCACTCGCTGCGTATAGCAATGTCCCAGACGGTCTGGAACCAGGGTTAGAAAATACTTCTTATTACGATCCGCCTAACCTGACCTGGCCGTTCGCCGCCTATTTCTGCAAAGTCGAAGTCGATGCACAAACTGGCGTATGGGATGTCCTGAATTTCGTTGCCGTGGACGACTGCGGTGTGCGCATCAATCCAATGATTGTTGAAGGACAGGTCATGGGAGGACTCACCGAGGCGTACGCCATGGCGAATATGCAGTACATCACCTTTGATGAAGAAGGTAACTGCATTGGCGCTAACTACATGGACTATCTGATTCCCACCTCGTGGGAGACCCCCGGTTTCGAACTGCATGAGGTGGTCACTCCGTGCCCGCACCATCCGATCGGGGCTAAGGGTGTTGGTGAATGCGCGACGGTGGCCGGGCCCGCGGCGTTTGTGAACGCGGTCATGAATGCCATTGAACACACAGGTGTGCGCAATGTCGACATGCCACTCATGCCCAACCGCGTCTATGAAGCACTACAAACGGGAAAAAATATCTCGGGAATGCCACCGGTGCTGAGCGATTAATATGAATCAAGCAAACGGCAGTATGGACATCATGGAGCTTGCGGTTCAACTCGCACGCACCGGACAGTCGTATGCCCTTGCAACAGTCGTTTGGCGCAAGCCACCTTCGTC
>CAITYI010000116.1 GCA_903896585.1 uncultured bacterium | reverse complement strand
GGCCCCTGCATCGCGACATTCCAGGATATTTTCTGCACTCACCCCGCCATCGACTTCAATCCACATGTCAGCACCGGAGACCTCTCGCGCCTGACGAATCTTTGGCAACATGTCGCGCAAAAAAGGTTGACCACCAAATCCAGGCTCGACAGTCATTATCAAAATCATGTCTAAATATGGAAGTACCGACTCAATCGACATGAGATCGGTGGATGGCTTGAGTGCCGCTGCGGATCGTGCACCTGCCTTCCGAATATTTTGGGCCAGGGGTATGGGATCCAGAGCTGCCTCAATGTGGAACGTCACCGAATATGCGCCCACATCCGCATAAGCCGGTGCCCAACGATCTGGGTCGTCGATCATAAGGTGAACATCGGCTCGCAGACTTGACTGTTGAATCACACTCGCGACTACCGGGAGACCAAACGTCAGATTGGGAACAAAATGGTTATCCATTACATCGAGGTGAATCATGTCGGCCAGTCCCTCAACGAGGGAGATCTCAGAACTCAATTGCCCCAAATTGCAATTGAGAACACTGGGAGAGACCATTAATGGCACCATGTGCTCAGACTAACCAAGCCGGTGACGCCACCCGCAGTGACTAGTTTCTCCTGATTAAGGCAAAAAACATGGCATCGGTGCCATGAATGTGGGGCCACAACTGGACGGTGGGTCCGGGACCAAGATCAGTTACACCTGGAAATAGTGGTCGGGCATCTTCCACATGGGCATCTGGTCGCTCTGCCAGAACAGTTCTGAGTATGTCTCGGGTTTCCTCCACATGCGGTGAGCAGGTGACGTAACACACGATGCCACCACTCCTCGTACTGTCCAGTGCCGCGAGAAGAAGTTCCTCTTGAAGAGTATTTAGTCCATAAAGGTCAGAAGCATTTTTACGCCAGCGAGCTTCCGGCCTGCGTCGCAGTGCCCCTAACCCCGTACACGGAGCATCAACTAAGACGCGATCAAAGAACAGGTTGCCCCATGGTCGAGTCCTTGCGTCAGCCACAACGACCGTTGCCGAGGTTGTAACTACCTGCTTGACCAACCGAGCCCGATGCTCATGTAATTCCACGGCGGTGAACGTCACACCCTGCGGTACTGAATCTGAGATCAAGGCGGCTTTCCCACCCGGACCAGCACACATATCCAGCCATGCGGACTCAGGCCCACTCGGAGTGGCCAACAGGAACGCTTGCGCAACCAGCTGACTGCCCTCGTCCTGCACAATAATCCGACTTTCCATTCCATTCACGAGTTCCTGCGGTATCACCGAGTCCAAGACCCGAGCGTTCTCACTCCAGCGACCCGGACTGGTCCCGTCAATCTCTGGATCATCGAACCGAACCGCAACTACGGGCTTGGCGGGAAGGTTATTGGCTTGAAGTAAGTTCTCCAACTCAGAATCATCTCGGCCGCACGCAATAAGTGAATCCCGATAGGCATCAATGATCCACTGCGGATGCGAGTAGGCGATACTCATATCTGACTGTGGTTCGAACCCTGCGTCGTGATTCCGGGCGACGCACCTCAGAATGGCATTAACAAAACCCGCCCGAGCTTGAGCCTGACCACCCGATGAAATACCACGGGCAAGGTTGACACTTGAGTCGACTGCCGCATGGTCAGGCACTCGCATGGACACGATTTGGTGAACACCCATCCGCAGAACATCGGTGATTTCGGGTTCAATCGTGGATATTTCACGTTGTGAACATTGCTGAATATACGTGTCATACAGCAGTTGATTTCGAAGAACTCCATAAGCCAATTCCACGGTGAATGCAGCATCGCGCCCATTGAGAGCATGCTTCTTCAGCACCTGAGATAGCGCGAGATTTGCATAAGCGCCTTCGTCGCGCACGAGTCGAAGTAAATCCAGCGCCGCTGTCCTCGAATTATCAATAATGGTCACACAAAGGCCTTTGGTGGATTTGCGAGTCCCCGAATCCAGTCGGATGCTGCCATAGTTTTACGCCCTTGTGGAGTTACCGTGGTTAGCTCAACAGGAAGAGTGAGTGTTCCCACTAGGACTTTTTTGGAGTCGACCACGATTTCACCCGGCAAAATGGACCCTACTGAGATTGACCCCGATCCAACCAGAGCAACGGGACCAAATCCAATTCTTTCGGGTGCAGAATTAGCTTCACACAAGGTTGACCACGCACCCGGAGCCGGAGTTGTGGCGCGAATCCGACGATCAATCTCCATGGCCGGCATCTGCCAATTGATTCTGGATTCAGACTTGGTGATCTTGGGAGCATAGGAAATACCGTCGGGGCCCTG
>CAITYI010000115.1 GCA_903896585.1 uncultured bacterium | reverse complement strand
TCCACGATTTGTCCTTGGTTGCAGCCGTCCATCCGTCATCCCACATGTCAAATGCTGTTGTGCCGAGTGTCAACATCGGTTCAATTGTGAAGGTCATGCCAGGTTCAAGTTCTTTGGTTGAATGAGGGTCATCGAAATGCGGAATAATCAATCCGCTGTGAAATGCGGTGTTGATCCCGTGGCCGGTGAAGTCACGAACCACCCCGTAGCCGAAGCGTCTGGCGTAGCTTTCGATTACTCGGCCAATAATGTTGACCGTCCGGCCAGGTTTAACAGCCGCGATAGCTCGCATGGTCGCTTCATGGGTTCGCTCCACCAACAGTTGCACATCCTCAGCGACCTCACCGCACAAAAAAGTGGCATTGGTGTCGCCATGAACTCCACCGAGATAGGCCGTTATGTCAATATTGCAGATGTCCCCATCCTGCAGGACGGTGGAATCAGGAATACCGTGACAAATCACTTCGTTGAGGGATGAACACAAACTTTTTGGATAGCCGCGATAGCCCAATGTGGACGGATATGCACCGTGGTCGCACAGGAATTCGTGGCCAATAGCGTCCAGGTGGTCGGTGGTAACCCCCGGGCGCACCGCCTTTCCGACTTCCACCAATGCATTAGCGGCGATTCGGCCGGCGATTCGCATGAGCTCAATTGTTTCTTCAGATTGGATATCGGTACCGGTATAGGGTCTCGGCCCCGGCTTACCTACATACTCTGGACGGCTAATTGAAGAGGGCACGCTGCGTGTGGGACTCTGGTGCCCAGGAGTGAGCGGGTCACGATTCACGGCAGCCATGGTCGAAGTCTATTTATCGCGAAGGGGAAGTGAATTACGGGGAGAGACTGGATTGACCTTCAGCCGACCGATTAGGCTAGGCGCACATCAAAACTTAAACACAAATTTACTTATGCGAATGGGAGCCTCATGCGTTGGTATTACTGCCTCGAGCATCAGAAAGTTGAATCGGAGAAGGGTTGCCCCAATTCTGAGCGCATGGGGCCCTATAAATCTGAGGCCGAGGCTCGGCATGCACTGAAGTTGGCTGCGGAGCGCAATGCGGCCTTCGACGCTGAAGATGACAATTAACTGATCACAGATCTAATGGAAAAGGGCCCACACAATGTGTGGGCCCTTTTCGTGAAGTAGATGTTCTGTGAAGACTACTTCTTGCGAGCTGTGCGCTTGACTGCCTTCTTGGCTGCCTTGCGAGGAGCGGCTTTCTTTGCTGCCTTGCGTGGTGCTGCCTTCTTGGCTGCCTTGCGAGGAGCGGCTTTCTTTGCTGCCTTGCGTGGTGCTGCCTTCTTGGCTGCCTTCTTGACAGTCCGCTTCACGGCCTTCTTTGCAGTTGCCTTCTTGGCTGCCTTGCGAGGAGCTGCCTTCTTTGCTGCCTTGCGAGGAGCTGCCTTCTTTGCTGCCTTCTTTACCGTCCGCTTCGCTGCTGCCTTCTTGACAGTGCGCTTTGCGGGCTTCTTTGCTGCCTTGCGAGGTGCTGCTTTTTTAGCAGACGCCTTGCGTGCAGTCTTCTTTGCGACCGCCACGTTGCCTCCCGTGTCGTGTGATCTCTACGCTTTGCAGAGTTCATGTAGTACAACTCTGACAGAGCAAACCGAAAAAAACAAAGATATTCGCGTCAATGACCCGTGTCGTGTCGCGGGCGTGGTAGCGAATTGCGATTTTGGGACAGTGAAAATGCATGTGGAAAACTTCTAAAAGACTTTCAACTTCGCTTCATGAACAATAAATTTTCGCAAAAATCTAGCATCACCGGGTGAATTTCCCGCACGAATTAAGCGGGATTGCACCGGGTAATGGTGCACTCATGTCGCGTATTCATTAACCATCTGGCAATATACGCCCATGACTGAATCCTCCACACAATCCACTTCGCAGCCCACTGAAACGCAGCCTCCTATTGATATTGAGAGCGCCGTCATTGGCGTATTAGGTGGAACTGGCGAACAAGGACGGGGACTGGCAACTCGCTTTGCTGATGCTGGTCTCAATGTAATTATTGGCTCTCGCACCGCTGAGCGTGCAACGGATGTTGCTCGTGAGATTGGTGATGCTGTTCGGGGGATGTCAAATGAAGACACGGCGATGGCGAGCGACATTGTCATTGTTGCGGTTCCGTGGGAAGGGCATCGAGAATTATTGGAGAGTTTGGCCACCTCTCTGTCGGGAAAAATTGTTGTTGACTGCGTGAACCCCCTCGGTTTTGACAAGGGCGGCGCCTTTGGTCTCAACGTTCCAGAAGGTTCTGCCGCACAGCAGGCGCAGGCGGCACTTCCCAACTCAGTGGTGGTGGCAGCCTTCCATCACATCTCCGCGAAACTATTACTTGACCCGGAGATCGTCTCGCTTTCCGGCGATGTTCTCGTGGTGGGCGATGATCGCCCCGCCACGGACGCCATTCAGACCCTGGCTGGGAAATTAACCGGCATGCGCGGCGTGTACGCCGGAAGGCTGAGAAACGCAGGTCAGGTTGAAGCATTCACCGCCAACTTAATTTCCATGAATCGGCGTTACAAGGGTCACGCCGGTGTGCACATCACCGACATCGACTAAAAACTGACATCGACTAACACTTCTGACCGCCACGTTCTAGTTGTAAGTGTGTTCAGGCCCGGGGAAGGCCCCCGTTGATACATCGGACACCCATGCCGCCACGGCCTCCCGAATCGGTGCTCGTAACTGTGCATACTGTTTGACAAACTTTGGTGGTTGCATCTCGCTCAGGCCGAGCAGGTCTTGCCACACAATTACCTGGGCACTTGTAGATGCTCCCGCTCCAATCCCAATGGTTGGGATATTGAGCATGTCGGTTACTCGCTCGGCAAGTTGTGCCGGGATGGCTTCGAGGACGATTGCCATAGCTCCGGCAGACTGCAGGGCTTTTGCATCTTGCAACAGGGTGTCCCCTGATTCACCTCGCCCTTGTACTCGGTAGCCGCCAATGGCGTGTACCGATTGAGGGGTTAAGCCCAGGTGCCCAATCACGGGGACTCCTGCTGAAGCGAGTGCTTCTACCTGAGGGAGCACTGATCGTCCACCTTCAAGTTTGACGGCCTGTGCACCCCCGTCCTTCATGAATGCAGCAGCAGTTTCCATCGCCTGGGTTACCGATGATCGATAACTGCCGAAAGGAAGATCGGCAATGACGATCGGCCGACGGGAACCTCGAACCACGGCCCGCACCAGCGGTACTAATTCACCCATGGTCACCGGAATAGTGGAGTCGTAACCGTAAACGACCATGGCTGCTGAGTCACCTACGAGGAGAGCGTGGGCACCTGCTTCTTCAAAAATTCCAGCTGAGATGTAGTCATAGGCGGTGATCATGGACCATTTGGTACCGGATTCGGTGAACTGATGAAGATCTCGCATGGTGAGGCGCCGGGTAGCGGCTGCTTGCGCCGCCGGGGTTACCGGCGCAGAGTTTACGGGCGCAGGATTTACGGGCGCAGGATTTACGGGCGCAGGATTTACGGGCGCAGGATTTACGGGCGCAGGATTTACGGGCGCAGGATTTACGGGCGCAGGATTTACGGGCGCAGG
>CAITYI010000114.1 GCA_903896585.1 uncultured bacterium | reverse complement strand
CTTTTCGGGGGCATTCGGTGTTGGTGGTGGAATTTTGCTGGTTCCGTTCCTGGTCTTGGCCCGAAAAATCCCACAGAAGCAGGCACAAGCCACGAGTTTGGTCATGGTCGCTATGGCGGCAGCAGCTGGAGCTGTGCGCTACGCCGCCTCAAGCGAAGTTGCTTGGTTACCGGCATTGGTTATCACTGTCGGAGGGTTGGCTGGGGCTTGGCTAGGCGCAGCTGTCGTTCGGCGTTCACCCAACGCACTTCTTCAAGGATTGTTCGGACTCATGCTTATGGCAGCCGGAGTAAGAATGCTGTGGCCCACCACCATTTCAGCGACCGATGTTGATTTTGTGCCACAGTTATCCGTTCCATTAGCAATTGGATATCTCGCAGCAGGTGTAGCAATGGGCACGCTGTCTGCAATGTTCGGCATTGGTGGTGGAATTTTGCTGATCCCGATCCTGGTGTTCAGTTTCGGTTATGACCAACATCTGGCTGCGGGAACCTCGCTCGCCGTTATGTTTCCTATTGCACTCCTTGGCGCCATTCGCTTAACCCGACCGGGCCTGACCCAATGGGGTGAAGGAGCTTTGTTTGGGGCGGGCGCAATTATCGGCGCACTACTCGGAGCTTCCGTTGCACTCGCACTGAGCGGGTCACTGCTGCAGATCGCTTTCGGTGTCCTGATGTTGATAATTGGCGGTCACATGGCTGTGCGTGGCATTCGCCAATCACGTACCGGTTTAACAATCGATTAACCCTGCTGTCCCATGGACCACAACGCCCACAAACTGGTGCGCACACTGCGTGGTTGTTGCAAGGTTGATACCACTGCGTGCGCGACATCGTCTGCGGTCATCCATCCCGCAAAGCGTGGATCGTTTTCCACGCGCCCAGTGCCCACGGCAAACTCGGTTCCCACCCCTGCGGGACACACTGCGGTCACCCGAATGCCTTTGTCGCGAAGTTCCCGGTCGAGTGCACCTGCGAGCCCAACCTGAGCAAACTTGGTACCGGCATAGACAGCTTCATCCCCTCCGCCACGAAGGCCGGCCACTGAGGAAACAATCACAATGTCCCCGGCCCCGGTTGTTTTCAACATGGCGGGAACACCGGCACGAACGGTCCACACGGTGCCGTCATAGTTGGTGTGCATCATGCGGCGAACTTCATCGTCACTGTGGTCAAGAATCGAGCCATACAGGCCGATGCCTGCATTCGGGACAATCGAATCTAGTTTTCCAAATTTAGTGACTGCGGCATCTATGAGTGCCTGATTGTCTTCCACCGAACGGACATCCATGGGTACGGCGACCGCATTGTCAGAGCCAAGTTGTTCAACAACTCCAGCTAATCGTTCCGCATTGCGGGCACCCAGAGCCACTTTTGCCCCAAGTTCCACTAACTGTTCGGCTGTTGCGCGTCCAATTCCTGAGGTCGCTCCGGTTATTGCGACGACAGTTCCTGCGAGATCTCTGAGTGTGTAAGCCATGTGGCCAATCCTAGTCCCGAACGAACTAAGAGCCACTAGTGTTAACTGGTGAAACGAGTAGTGATCTTCGGTTATGGATTAGCTGGAAAAGTCTTTCATGGGCCATTGCTCCAGGTCACCGCTGATCTCGAAGTGGTCGGCATTCTGACATCTGACCCTGAGCGGCAAAGATCTGCGCAAGCAGACTTTCCCGAAGCCCTAGTGACCGGAAATATTGATCAATTATGGGCGCTTACGCCCGACCTAGCGGTTGTTGCGGGTGCGAATGTAACTCACGTGCAACTTGCCACCGAATCACTGAATCGTGGAATAAGTGTGGTGGTGGATAAACCGATCACCCCGGATGCTCCCAGCGCCATTGCATTGGCCCAACTTGCTGCCGACAAGGGCCTTTTGTATTTCCCGTTTCATAATCGCCGTTGGGATTCTGACTATCTCACTTTGAAAGCGGCAGTGAATCGAGGGGTTATTGGTACGCTACACCGATTCGAATCTCGCATGCAGCGATTCCGATTGACACCCAAGGGTGATTGGCGTGACCTGACAAGTGCTGAAGCCATGGGTGGAGTGCTGTACGACTTTGCCCCACATCTGGTGGACCAAGCACTTGATCTCATGGGTCCGGTGGAGTCGGTGCAGGCATTTGCCCGAACTCTACGCGAGGTTTCTTCTTCAGACGATGACCTCGTGATGGTTCTTGGACACACATCCGGTGGCCTGTCCTACTTGGTGGGGTCATTGGTCTCCGCGATTCCCGCACCTCGATTCGAACTCTTTGGCACCCGAGGTGCAGTTCGTGTTGCCAATATCGATACCCAGGAAGACCACCTCAAAGTGGGTGAGATTCCGGGTGCGGGTTGGGGCGTTGAGCCGGCGGATTCGGTGATCGAATTGTGGAGCGTGGCGGACTCGGGAGACATCACAAGAAGTGTGGAACCACTACTTCGAGGCAACTGGCCCCAGTACTATCGAGAGATCTCAGAATCCCTGCACTTTGGTGTGCCACCAACCGTGACCGTTGACCAAGCAATCCAGACAATGCGGGTCTTAGATGCCGCCCGCGAGTCAGTGCTCACCGGACATTCAGTGGCGCTCACACCCCCTGCTGCGCACTGAAAAGTATCTAGGTGGGTTTTGCTGATGAAGAAATACCCAAGGACCACGTGGTACTCATGGCAAGTGGGTGCCCCGCCAACGTCGTGAGTGTGTCACAGCCCAGTGATTGAGCAAAGGCATTTGGTGGTCCGGTTTGCGGCTCCACGCAGCTGACACCCGGCGCACCGTTGTAGATAACAAACCAGTCGTGTGAGTTCCTTATTTCCACGTGTAGTTCCGTTCCCCAGCGAAGATGCACTTTGCGGGAAGGGATGCGAAAACAATCATCAAAGGGTGCGTCAAAATTAAGTACTTGGTGAAACTCACCCGTGGGGTACAAACCTTCGCGAACGGCAAGTTGCGCAGAGTCAACCTGCAACACAAGATTTTCTGATGCACCGAGTGAATTCACAAACCACGGGTGCCAACCCAAAACGACGGGGACGGGGTCACTGGAGTCCGTGAGTGCCGTGATCTTGGATTCAACTCGATCCGCGGATAGGCGCCACTGCATGACAATTCGCAGTGGGGCACACCAATCACTGATTGCCGCGGTGAACTCGATACTGGCGGCATCACCGCTTTCGGATTTGTGGGCACACTTAACAGGCTGGTCTAGTAAGAGACCATGCAAAGCAAACTCCTGATAAGACGGCTCGAGATCCAGTGACTTTCCATTCCAATCAATATGGTTCTCGTGAATTCTCCCCGCCCATGGCGCCATGGGATAACAACCATTTTCCACCGGATCAGCACTCAAAGAACCTAATAATTGGTGGTCCCGAAATACCCATGAGATCATGCGCCCACCCCGCTGGATGTCAAAAGTTAAGCAATGTTGATCGACCTCGATACTCCTTAAATTAGGAAGCAACGAGGGCAAGTGACCTCTCCATTTCAGTGAGCGGATCCCGCAAGAGGGCGGTGAATGCAATCTCCGCTGCGCCGACAATCGTGCTCCCCAGTGCAAGTGACGGCAGTGATAGCCGAGCCCTGGTTTCAAAGAGCGGTCGGGAACGAGTGATGCGTGCTTCAATGCGTTCGTAAACAACCGGGTAAATCTCCGCGAGGTGGCCACCCAAAACAATGACATCGGGATCAATCATGTTGAGTAAATTCGAAAGTCCGATTCCCACCCAATCGGCAATTTCCAGTAATCCCTCAAGTGACTTTTGATCTCCCGACTTAGCGGCTCGGATAACTTCAGCGATACTTGACTGAGTGATGCTGGTGCCAGCTGCTCGGAGGATTGCATCGCGTCCTATTTCCGTCTCCCAGCAGCCTTGGTTTCCACAATTACAACTTTGGCCATTCGGATTTACGGTCATGTGCCCGATTTCTCCGGCATAACCACTGGAACCGGACATCACTTCACCCTCGAGCACAAAGCCACCGCCCACACCGACGTCACCCGAAAGGTAGACAACACTGGACGCCTGGGATCCAGCGCCACGGACATATTCGGCGATTGCGCCGAGGTTGGCATCGTTACCCAACATGATTTTCGGAGATGCCCCAAAAGCTTCGGATATGGCCGGTTCAATTAATTCCACAAAGTTTAGGTCAATCCAGCCAAGGTTGGGCGCTTTGCGAACCAGTCCGGTTTCAGAATCAATTACCCCCGGGATCGCAATACCAACTCCTACCCATGCACAACCTTCAGGCACACCGGCGAG
>CAITYI010000113.1 GCA_903896585.1 uncultured bacterium | reverse complement strand
GACCGCACGCTACACAACGCCTCAGACACTCTCGTGAGTTAGTCGCTCCGGAATCGACTCTCGGGGCATTCGCCTCAGCGACTCTCGTCTGCTGATCTGCTGGACTGCCTTCGCCGTTCTTGTCGCATTCGGGTTGAGCGCCCGCACAAGCGCTGCGTGTGACCAGAAGTTGTTGGCCCCTGTATGTCGATCACGTAGCATTGCTGCACGAGGGTGAGGGGAAGCACGTGGTTCTTAGACTGGTCGCAAGCGAAATCCGACGGTGAGGACGTGAAGCCAACGATTCGTGTCGCCACATGGAATATGAAGCAAGCGGTGGCTCCGAAGAAGCCTCTTGACGCTCGCTGGGACTGGGCCGCAACGCACATCGACTGCGACGTCTATGCCCTGACGGAGGCCAAGGTGCCCGACGCTGGACCACCCCAGGGCTGGAGAGCCGAATGGGTGGATGGAGGGTTTGGGCCTCGCCGGCGCTGGGGAACCGTCCTAGCCGCACGCAATGGTGTCGAGTTTGTACCAGTGACCGAGGTCGGCGGCGTTTTTCGTCGGCGACCCCTCGAACCCACTTGGCCTGCTGGGACCATTGTCGCCGACGTACTTGTGGATGGGCAGCGCTGGGCGACCGTCGCTGCGGTCTATGGGATCACCGTCGATGAGAAAGGTGAGTCCTGCGGCCACGGCAACTACTCGACGGGACAGATCCTGAACGACCTTGAGGACCTGATCAACTCGCGCAGGGGTCGGCGCCTTGTGGTCGCTGGTGACTTCAACCTGTGGCCTAGCCACCTGGCAAGCCACCTCAAGGGGACAGGGCTCGTTGACCTAGTTGAGCAAACAGCCCATACGCGGCCGCCACTCGATAGGTGTGCCGAGTGTGCTCAGACGGGTGACTGTAACGGCTGCGGCCACATTTGGACCCACCGCAACGGCAATAGTCCCAACGCCAAGCGACAGCAGCTCGACTTCATTCTCGCGACTCCGGCTTTGGCTGACAATGTGATTCGCGTTGAGGGGGGGGCCAGACTTATTCCCCGATGCCTGGGAAGTGAGCGATCACGCCCCGCTAGTGGCCGAGTTCCAACTCTGACGATCCGCAATGTTCGCACTCGGAACTGTCTCAGAGAATCGAAACCGAGTGCGCCTTAAGCGGTCCCGGGTTGAACGGCGCGGGCCGTTCATGCACGTCTCCGTTCATAACGGCCTGATCAATCTCATGCATACTTTGGCACGTGGGATAGGGCCCTCTGTGCTGAACCAAAACCCGGGAAATTCCCGGTGGCCGCACAGGACTCAGGCTTGCGTGTCTGCCCACAATTTGGCTACCCAACAGAGGGGCGTTTGAAAGTAATGCACGAGTACTTGTTTCACAGGAGTCAACACTGTCCGTTGCCTGACACCCCGCCGGAGTGGTTAGCCGATGACGTGTTCTTCCATCAGTGGACAATTCGCCAGCACCCTTTCAACGAGATTGAGTCCGGGGATCGCCTGTGGTGGGCTGACAAGGAGTCTCGAGAGGTCCGCTGGGAACTGCGTGTCGTTGAAGTGCTGAAACAACAGTTCAACTCTCCCCCAGAGGCGTTGAACCTCCTTCGCCGTGGTTACGGCTTGATTCCTGACCATCTCAACTCCTATTTCGATGCAGCACCGCAGAGCGGTTGGCTACTTGCTTTCGCCATTGAGGTGATGCAGCCGATCGCGGGTGTCACCCTTCCAGTGGGTCAACGTCTCGGACGCAACGGCCTGCGAACTATGACTCCGGAGTTGCGAGCACAACTCGAGTCAGTAGGTCTTCCCGCACCTGCAACGGTGCCGCTAACCCGTCCGCCGGCTGCCATGAATGCTCAGGCCGTAGCAGCGATTTTCGTACCTAACCCGAACCGCCATATTCCCTCTTCGATCAAGGAGGAGGTCTGGGATCGTTCCCTAGGTATCTGCCAAGAATGCAACAAGCGGGTCGCTCGCAATGAGATTCACTTCGACCATTACATTCCGTTCTCAAGAGGCGGTCTG
>CAITYI010000112.1 GCA_903896585.1 uncultured bacterium | reverse complement strand
AGCATTTCTCTCACGAGTGGGGTGATCTCTGACCACTCCTTATGCGTGTCGAAAGGCAATAAGTCCGATTCGCCCCTTCAGCGGTTCTAGTATTGCGGCGTTAGTTCCCCTATCTGGAGGTTTACATGTCAAGCCAATTTGATGCTGACGTCGACAACGACTTCCTTGCGGCTATCGGTCGTAGCTGGTGGTTATTGCTGCTCGGCGGACTCATCAGCGTGGGCGTTGGAGTTATTGCGCTCGTCTGGCCAGCAGTCACAATTGTTGTTGTGGCAATTCTGTTTGCGATCTACCTGATCATCTCGGGTATTTTTGAAATTATTCGATCATTCGCATCGGGTTTGACCGGTGGGACCCGAGTACTCCTTATTATTACTGGTGTACTTTCAGTGATTCTCGGAATTTTCGCCATTCGTAGTGCCATAAATGCTGCGGAATTATTGGCAATCTTCATTGGCATTGCATTCCTGTTCCGTGGATTTGCCAGCCTCTTCCTCGGTTTTGATGCCAAGGAAGGCCGAGGCTGGAACATCTTCTTCGGCATCATCATGCTGATTGGTGGCATTGTGATTCTGGTGCAGCCGGCGATTTCACTTCTCACCCTCGCATGGGTTGTAGGAATCTGGCTGATCATTATCGGTATTTACGAAATCATTGCGGCGTTCATGGTGCGAAACCGCACCAAGTCGTTGGCATAGTTGTTCAAGAAAAGCGCCCTCCCTTAGGGGAGGGCGCTTTTCATTGCCTGCTTGGAATGGTTAAGTGGTACCTGTGCCAGCAGAGACTTCGCAGACTTTAGATCGTGGACTCCGCGTTCTTGAGGTCTTGGCCGAGCATCCTGAAGGCTTGACGGTTACCGAACTTGGTAACGCCCTTGATATTGGGCGAACTGTTGTGTACCGCCTCGTGGTCACATTGGAAAGCCATGGTCTTATCCGTCGATCTCCCGACGGCCGCTGCCGATTGGGGCTGGGCGTACTTTCATTAGCTCGAGTTGTCCAACCCTTGGTGCGCGATGCTTCCGCACCCACGCTACGGATGTTGGCCGAGGCCGTGGGATGCACCGCCTATTTATTAATTGCCGATGGCGCCGACGGACTCGTTGCCGTTGTTTCGGAACCCCTCCGTTCGGATCTACACGTAACTCTGCGGATTGGGACCCGAACACCACTAGAGGCCAGTGCCGGCGGAAGAGCAATTTTGGCCGCTCGAACTGCTGGCGGCAGACCACTTGATCCCCAGTGGGTGGTCACCAGCATGGACAGTGGCACCAACGGTATTGCCGTGGCCCTTGTCGGGTTGCCGGGGTTGGAGGCCAGTGTGGGCATTATTTCCTCTAGGGAGATTCTCGAGAGTGAATTTGGCCCCCGGGTAGCCAAGGCCGCCGGCGAAATCGGCCGATTACTGGGGTGACACGCCCACACCGGGCCATGATTTGAGCCTTGGGCGCCTCTGACGCACAATGGGGTGTGCCTTCCCCCACCATTATTCGCTCTGCTGTTGCCGCTACAGCCAGTGCAGCATTGTTGATCGGACTCACTGCTGCGCCGGTTCAGGCCAACAATCCGCCGGTCAAGATTGTTAGTGGGTGGATTCCGTATTGGATGTCCTCGCAGAAGATTCCGGTGGGCGTTATTAACGCTGTTAATAATGCTGATGTGATTTCCGATGTTTCACCGTTTTGGTATTCGGCGACCGGAACTAGTGGAGAAAATGTCAAGATCGCATTCAACTCCAATTACGGCTCCGCCACCACAAACGCAGCCTGGGCAGTGGGCCAATTAAGAGGTGCTGGAATAGCTATCCTGCCTGCGATCGCGGATGCCGCCCCGGCCAAGCGGATGGCGAGTGTGCTTGCCGATCCAGCGAAGCGAGCGGCGCATGTGAATGAAATCGTCAATCTCGTGGTCTCAAATAACTACGATGGCATCGATCTTGACTATGAAAAATTCGCATTTTCAGATGGACGAGCCACCTGGGATTCCACTCGACCCAACTGGACCGTTTTTGTTCAACAGCTGGGTGAGGCATTACGCGCCCAAGGGAAAAAGTTATCTGTGACAATTCCGCCACCGTGTTCCATGAGTGGGGCATGTGGTGGGAATAACGGCTATTACGTGTACAACATGGATGGCATCGCACCATTTGTGGATCTGATTCGCATCATGGCGTATGACTACAGCTATTCAGTCGCCGGTCCGATTGCTCCGTATAGCTGGGTGCGCAGCATTGTGCAGTACTCCGCGACTGTCATGGACCCTCAGAAGTTACAGATTGGCGTACCCACTTACGGTCGCTTTTGGACACAGAAAAAATCTGGTGGCGCATTTAAACTCACCGGAACCTGCCCAAGTTCATCAAGTTCGGGTGCAGAAAAGGCGGTTTTCAACTCGCTGACCGCCCGCGGCTCCATGACAGATGCTGATATCCCAGCGTTCATTGCCAGCCAAGGCGGACAACCTGTTTGGGATGACAGTAAAAAAGAGAGTTATTTCGAATACCAAAAGCAGGTGACCTGGACTGATTCTGGTGGAAATAGTCAAACATGCGCGGCGTCCAAAATCATGTGGTTCGTTGGTCCGCAGGGGATTCTGGCTCGGACCCAACTTGTGGGGGAATTCGGCATTAAAGGGGCTGCCTTCTGGACGATTGGCGGAGATAACCCTGAGCAGTGGCCGTTAATCCGGGCTTATGCCCAATCACTCGCCCCAGCGGTTCCCGAGGTTGCGGTACAGGCACCGGAAGTATTTGTTACCGGTCAACCTGCAGTTGTGACAGCCTCGGGTCAACTCAACGGTGTTCCAATAGTTGGAGCGCCTGCGGTAATTCAGCAGTCTGCTGGTGATTCCTGGACAGATATTGCCACCGGAACAACGGGTCCCGATGGCGCGGTTGGATTTCCCATTGATCTAAAGACGGGTGGAAAGTTCCGAGTTGTTATCGGGGCGACAGAGGTAACACCTGAAGTGATATCAAATGAATTCACCATCAATATCGCACCCACCGTGACGGCTAACCTCAAAACCAAAAAGGTAGGAAAAAAGGGAGCGGTGAAAGTTCGAGTTATTGCACGACCGGGAGTCGATGGACAAAAGATAGTTCTCCAAATGCGTCAGAAAAATGGTGCCTGGAAGCGGACTGCAGGAGCCCGCACGGGTCCAAATGGTCGGGCGGTGGTTAAGGATCAAGCTCCAAATGCCCGGGGGAAGTACACCTATCGAGTGGTGACGCGACCTGCTCGTGGTGTTTTAGCCGGGGTATCTAATGAATTCACCGTTCGAGTGAGGTAGCAGAAAGATCGAACCAGCGCAGTAGATCAAAGTCGGCACTCATGCCCGTTTCTGTTTCAACAAGAATCGGATCAGTGAGCGATTTCACCAGTGTGGTCGCGTATTGCAGGTAATTCTCAAGTTCGGATTCAGGTGCTTGATCGTGCTTCTTGGGGTAGACCAATTCGCCAGAGTCTGAGTAAGTCAGCATTGAGAGGCGCAGGGGTGGTTCAACTGCACCTTCCCGGTGATGCCAACGACCAGATGCGGCATCGAATCGATAAAACGGCAAGAGCTTCCAGCCGTGTTCTGCGATTATTTCTACCGAGCGAATAATGTATGTGAAAACTGGTTCAGAAATAAAATAATTGAAGTTGACGCGGATCCAGCCAGGCTTTATTCCCTCGCATCCCGTACTTATTTCCCGTTCGTATTCATGTGAGGTGTCTAGATCAATTCCGAGTAATCGATGGCCATAAGGCCCGGCGCACGAGCAGCCGCCACGGGATTGGATACCAAAAAGATCATTGAGTATTGCCACCACGAAGTTGTGGTGCAGGTACTTGCCGCCCGGTTTACGGATCACGAAGGAAACGATGCTCAATCGATCGGCATCTAGGTTTCCCAGAATGTGGATATTGGGGTGGGTGTTCCAGCTCGCAATCGCCCGACCAACTAGGTCGCTTTCGCGAGCTCGAATGGTCTCCACTCCAACAGCGTTCTTGAGTTGAAAAACCAGTCCAGCGCGAATCGCTTCAATGATGGCTGGTGTCCCACCTTCTTCCCGGTGCTCGGGATCGCTGAGGTACAAGTGTTCTTCAGCGTTTACATAAGCAACCGTGCCGCCACCTACAACGTCAGGTACTGAGTTGGTGAGATGTTCCTTTCGAATGATGAGCACCCCCGGGGTTCCCGGCCCACCAATAAATTTGTGGGGAGACAGAACAATTGCGTCTTTGTAGGCGCTGGGGTGATCTGAACACCTTGGGTTCATCTCAATGTCTACATAAGGAGCGGCCGCTGCAAAGTCCCAAAATGCCAACGCTCCGTAGTTGTGTACCAACTGGGTAATGGCGTGAGTGTCGGAGAGTATCCCGGTGACGTTACTGGCTGCGCTGAAAGAAGCGATTCGCATGGGGCGATCTTGATAGCGAACGAGCTCTTGCTCCAATTGTTCGCAATCAATTTGGCCGTTGGAGTCCTCGCGAATGGTGACAATATCCGCAATGGATTCGCGCCAGGGGAGTTCATTGCTGTGATGTTCATATGGGCCAATGAATACAACCGGCCGTTCAGATGAGGGAATCTGATCACTGAGGTGATATTTGCGGTCAAGGTCTGCAGGAATGCGTAGATTCAAAATTCCAATGAGCTTATTAATGGCACTTGTTGAACCGGATCCACAAAAGATGACGCACGTATCCGCATCACCATTGACGGAATCCTTAATGATTTGCCGGGCGTCTTCACGCAAGCGAGTGGTTTGTAATCCGGTGCCACTTGATTCTGTGTGAGTATTGGCATAGCGGGGTAGTACTTCCTCGTGAATAAAGTTTTCAATGAATTCAACTGCCCGTCCACTGGCGGTGTAATCGGCGTAGGTGACACGACGCGGACCAAATGGGCTGTACATGACTTGATCGTCGCCAATTACGGACTCGCGAATTCGAGCAAGAATCTCTGGCTCGGGTAAATCGGGAGCGGCCGGGGGAATTCGGCTCGGGGGGGCGACCATGTTAGAACTCTAGTTCATGCTTTCACTCGGACGAAGTCTTTTTCTACCCCTTCGATTTATGCCCCACCGTGGGCACGATTTCCGCATGCAACAATGTTCAGGTGACATCGACCCCAACCGAGACATTACCCACGGTTGATTGGGAGTTTGACACGGAAACTGACCGCCCGTGGAGTACAACAGTCTGGGACGATCCCATCAATCTCATGTCCTATGTCACCTATGTATTCATTGACTATTTCAAATACTCAAAGGAGAAGGCTGCTCAACTCATGCTCTTGGTCCACAACGAAGGTCGAGCGGTAGTTTCCACCGGAACACGGGAAGAAATGGAACGCGATGTCGCTGCCATGCATTCCTATGGCCTTTGGGCCACTTTGGCCAAGGATTAGAACGGTGGGTCGCCATGGAGATTGACCGTATTGACAACGGTGTACAGATTGTCATGGAAGAGGTAGAGGTTCGAATCCTTCAGGATTTGGCCGCACAACTCCTAAATTTGACCACCCCGGAATCCTCGGAAATTGATTCGGATCCACTTGCCAAAATGGTGGGAATTGACATGCATGCCACCAAGCCAACGGATCCGGTGCTGAGCCGGTTGTATCCCGACGCTTACCCAGATGACCCAGAAGCGAGTTTGGAATTTCGCCGATTCACCGAGCGTTCATTGCGAGACGCAAGCGTGGAGCGGGCTGAGCGGATTTTACAGATTATTTCCGAGGGGCTTGAATTGCAACTAATTCATGAGCAGTGGAACGACATGGTGGGATTTCTTAATGATCTTCGGCTTGCTTTGGGAACCAGGTTGGAAATCACGCAGTCATTGGAGAATCAGGAGTTAGATGACAACGATCCTCGCGCTGCCCTATTTGATCTCTATGGCTGGTTGACCTGGATGCAGGAGATGTTGATTGAGAAAGGATTCCTTCATGAAGATTAATCTCTTTTTGAGAAATTCCAGCGAGCCAATCTGCGTTGAGGTAGACGGTGCGAACACCGTTGCTGAGGCACTCACGTTAGTGGCGGATCCCGAACTTCTCGAGGTTCTCCTTGATTCCAGTGGCATTCGCCGACATGTCAGCGCTTATCTCGGGATACCACGTGAGGGAGTCCGAAACATTAAGAGTGAGCAAGGAATGGAAACGGCGATCAAGCAGGGTGAGGAACTCACCTTCTTGATCGCCGATCCATTCACAAACTAAGGTGCTGCGAGCCAAAAATTAATTGGTTTGGCGAAACCACATGGTTGCTCGAGCGCTGCTTACCAATAGCAAAATGATTACGCTCAGCAGGATTGTGTACCAGCCCAGGGGTAGGTTGAAAATCGCAAACACAATATTGATCACTGAAAGCATTTGGATGATGACTTGAGCAGTTGCTGATCCGATGGCTGTCATTTTAATTAACCAGAAGTACAGCAGGCCCAAAATCAAGGTAATGATTCCGTTGAAAATCAGCCAACCGCCACCGATCTGGTGTTCTGTCCCAAATGGATCCACAATGCTTGGATTTTCACCAATGGGAGCCAGAATCATGAGGACTCCGAGGACCACGTTAAATACTGCAGCGATTGCAATCACAATCATGACCAGGGTGACACCGAATGGCCGGCGGATTGTTCCTGTACTTGACATCACATAACTCCTTATTTGCCGCACTCTCTGTGCAGCAGCAGATTAGTACTTCTTGTGTGTGAAAACATGGATATCGGCCCTCGTGGGTGTCGGGGAGTTCGATTCCAGCGTCCAATACGATTTCAAGGTGGATCTTGGCGCCTCTCTGAGCATGGCATCGACCAATGTCCTCTCGGTCCCCGTACTAGTTTTTCTCCTTGGCGTGATCTCCGTCCGGCTCAAGGCAGATCTGCGCCTACCGGATCCGGTGTATCAAGCGACAGCGATCTATCTTCTTTTTGCCATTGGACTTAAGGGTGGCGTGGCGCTCAGGGCCTCCGAACCGGCTGATGTACTGCTTCCCATTGTTGTGGCTGTCGCATTAGGAATAGTAATTCCGATTGCAGTATTCCTGGTATTGAAATGGGTGACTCGACTCAACGCAATTGATCGCGGTGCCATGGCCGCCCATTATGGATCTACCTCCTTGGTAACTTTTACGGCCGCACTTGTCTTCCTTGATGCCCTCGATGTGAGCTATGAAGGATTTATGCCGACTTTGTTGACGGTACTTGAGATCCCTGGAATTGTGGTCGGGCTGCTCCTTGCCAAGCGATATGCATCAACGCGGTCTCGGGTGGAGGACGCGACTTCCCGGGATTGGGTTGCCGGGGACTCGGTTTCCCGGGATTGGATCCGTGAAGTTGTACTGGGAAAGTCAGTGCTCATTTTGTTTGGGGGTCTGGTGATTGGATTCCTCACCGGAGTTCAAGGCTATGAACAGGTTGAACCATTCTTCGGTGGCCTTTTCACCGGAGTCTTGGCGCTGTTCCTGCTGGAAATGGGAGTGTTAGCCGGGAGGCGCCTCTCTGACATTCGGACCGCCGGTCCCGGGCTCATAATTTTCGCCATTGTTTTTCCCGTTTTTGCGGGAACCTTAGGAATTATCAGCGGCTATCTGGCTGGCCTGTCTATGGGCGGTGCCATGATCTTAGGTGTGTTGTGTGCGAGTGCCTCGTATATTGCCGCACCGGCGGCGGTAAGACTTGCGCTGCCCGAGGCCAACCCCGGAATCACCTTGACCAGTAGTTTAGGAATCACTTTCCCGTTCAACCTGATTGTCGGCATACCCATTTACTACCTGGTGGCACAGGCGTTGGAGAGCTGGTTCCTATGATGTATTCGTTCACTCCGGCTCTGCACATGGAAGTGGTTCCCCATGCATGAAATAGACCTGCTGACGATTGTCACGGAGTCAATTCTCAAAGAGCGCCTGATCGCAGATCTGAAGATCGCGGGAGCGACCGGATGGACATTAAGTGCCGCTCAAGGCGAGGGTCCTCGTAACCGCAGAGTCAGTGAAGTCGAGGGTGGGAATATTCGCGTGGAGATTCTTGCCGACCCCGTCACCATTGCGCGTATCTGGGACATGCTGAAGGATTCCTATTTCAGTAATTACGCGGTGGCCGCGTGGCAATCCACAGTGCAGGTATCTCGTGCGGATCGTTACTTGGGTAATGAAAGCCAAGGCTGATCCCAATGACTGACCTGCAGAGCCAAGCACCCATTGGTGTTTTTGATTCCGGATTCGGCGGACTCACGGTTGCTCGCTCGATCATTGATTTACTCCCCCATGAGTCGTTGCGATACATAGGTGACACCGCGCGCGGACCTTATGGCCCCCGGCCGCTTGCGGAGGTTCGGGCGTATTCCTTGGAGATCATGGATTTATTGGTCGAGACCGGAGTTAAGGCACTTGTTATCGCGTGCAATTCGGCGAGTGCTGCAACATTACGTGATGCTCGCGAGCGTTATTCCATTCCGGTAATTGAGGTCATTCATCCCGCGGCACGACGAGCGGCAGCTGCGACCCGCAACGGTCAGGTTGCAGTAATTGGTACCGAGGCCACCATTAATTCGAAGGCATATGACGATGCCTTCGCGGCCGCTCCAGAGGTGATCCTCACGTCGGTCGCCTGTCCACTTTTCGTGGAGCTGGTGGAGAGGGGCATCACCACGGGGGATCAAGCTTTAGAGGTTGCCCATAAGTATCTCGATGTAATTCGTGATTCAGACGTTGACACGGTGGTACTGGGCTGTACTCACTACCCGCTGTTGACCGGCCCGATTTCTTATGTCTTGGGGGAGCGAGTCACATTGGTGAGCAGCGCAGATGAAACCGCGAAGGATCTCTACCGGGTACTCGTGGCTCACAATGCCCTTGCACCGGTGGATTCTCCGCGACCCACATATCAGTTTATGGTCACCGGTGAACCCGCTCATTTCATTGAGTTTGGTCAAAGATTCCTTGGGCCGGAATTGGCCACCGTGGAGACCATCGCGCTCAACTAGCGGCCGTCACCGATAACCTCGGGCACATGACCCGCACAGATGGCAGACAGGCAGATCAACTCCGCGATGTGACATTCCAACGTGGCTGGCTCGAGCAGGCCGAAGGATCAACGCTGGTGACATTTGGGCGTACGCGCGTTCTGTGCACCGCATCTTTTACCGCAGGCGTTCCTCGGTGGCTTACCGGCTCGGGGAAAGGTTGGGTTACCGCCGAATACAGCATGCTGCCCCGTGCCACCAATACTCGCAATCAGCGCGAATCCGTTAAAGGAAAACTGTCCGGGCGCACCCAAGAAATCAGCCGCTTAATCGGTCGGAGTCTTCGTGCCGCGGTGGACATGGAAAAACTTGGCGAAAACTCCATCCTGATTGACTGCGATGTCCTCCAGGCTGACGGAGGAACCCGCACAGCGGCCATCACGGGTGCGTATCTGGCCCTTGTCGACTCCATTACGTGGGCACAGGAACAGGGACATGTTGTCGGCAATCCCATCATTGATTCGGTTGCGGCCATCAGTGTTGGAATTGTTGGCGGCGAGCCTCGCTTGGATCTTCACTATGACGACGATGTTTCAGCAGACACCGACATGAACGTGGTCATGACCGGATCCGGGAAATTCATTGAAGTACAGGGAACGGCCGAACAAGAAGCATTTGATCGCGAATTATTGAACCAACTATTGGATCTCGCATCGCACGGTTGCGCTGAACTCACCCAATTGCAACTGAAAGCCCTCGCCCAGTAATCATGATTCCAACAAAAATGGTCATTGCCTCTCACAACCAAAAAAAGGTTGAGGAGATGCACCGGATTCTCGAACAAGCCGGATTGAGCATTGAAATTCTTGGCACCGATAGTTTCCCGGATCTTCAGGATGTTGAAGAAACCGGATCAACTTTTGCCGCTAACGCAATGCTCAAGGCGAAATATGTGAGTAATGAAACGGGTTTGCCGGCCGTTGCCGATGATTCCGGTTTGTGTGTAGATGCCCTCAATGGCATGCCCGGAATTTTGTCAGCGCGTTGGGCTGGGGAGCACGGCAATGACCAGGCCAACTTAGAACTCCTCATTGCTCAAATTGCACACGTTCCGAAAAAACGCCGGGGCGCCTCGTTCGTGTGCGCGGTGGCTTACTGCGAACCCGGTGTTCGAGAATTCATCGTGGAAGGTTCCATGAATGGTGAGATTATTGATTCCCCCCGTGGTACCCACGGTTTCGGCTACGACCCGATCTTCGTCCCCATGGGTAAATCGGTGACTTCTGCGGAACTGACCGCCCAAGAAAAAGACGCCATCAGCCATCGTGGTCACGCCCTCAAGGCATTCATCAAGGAATTGACAACCGGGTCACCCCCGTAAGTCAAAGCTTGAGTGCGGGAGGCGGGACTTGAACCCGCACATCCGAAGACACAGGTACCTAAAACCTGCGTGTCTGCCAATTCCACCACTCCCGCTTGAGCCCCTCGATTCTAGGTGCAACCACCGGGTCGGATTCGTACAGGGTTGACCGCTGGGCGAAGGTGGCGCGTAGGGTGTTCCCCGTGACCACGCATGAGAGCACCCCCCCGCAAAAACTTGAGGTGATTCAAACTGAGATTGGTGCGGCGCGCGCTGATTTCATTGCTTCGCTCACCCAATTGCGTGAGCAGACCACACCCGCTGCATTAGCCCAACGCGGGCTTCGGGCAGCCGGTGGTTGGTTTACCGATGAATTCGGTGGCGTTCGCCCTGAGCGGGTGGCCATCGCAGGAGCTATTGTCCTTGGCGTTGTGGCAATTAAAATCCTGCGGCGTCGTGGGCGGTAGTTCACTCCAACCAGTTCTCATTGGCGGGACCGGCCGCAGTGGTTCCACGATTATTGGGCACCTACTTGACCATCACCCCGACCTCACTCTCACCAGACCCATGGAAGTTCGATTCATCACGGGCAATGACGGTTTTGTTGATGCGCTGACAAAAGCCAACACGCCGACCGGTCAGGCGGCGGCGGAACTGGCCGTGGATCGATTACTTAGTCGTTGGTTTTTTCGTGCGGAGAATGTGGGGCTGCATACATCCATGGACAAAGAATTCGTTGTCGATCTCACCTCGAAGTACTTACAGGTATTTCCACGTGATCCCCAACAGGCCACTCAAGATTTGGTGTATTCGATCATGGACAAAGTCGCTACCGGTTGCGGCGCAATCCGTTGGGTTGATACAACTCCAGCAAATGCTCGTAAAGCCGATCGGGTTGAGTCGGTGTACCCGGAATCAAAAGTAGTGATTGTGACTCGAGATGGTCGCGATGTAGCGGCCTCCTTTGTTCACCAGGATTTCGGACCGAACGATGTTTTTGCAGCTTTAGATCAGTGGGAGCAGCGCATGGTGAAGTCGCACACAGCGACAGAGAACAGCGCACCTGGTCGAGTCCTGACATTCGAACTTGTAGATCTCGTTCGCAACCGTCGGGAGGCAACACTTAAGGCACTTCGCGAGCATATTGGCGTGAGTGAATCACCAGAAATGTTGGATTGGTTCAATGTCAACATAACTGCGGAAAGTTCCCATACCGGTCGCTGGCGTCGCGACTTTGATGACCGGACGGTTGAGGCAATTGATGCGCACTATTCAGAGATTTGCTCCCGCTTGGCCAGCAAGGGAATCCCGATCCCGGCATCCGGTGACGAGTCATGACGGTGTCGCAATCTTTTGACTTTGACGACATTGTTGTTGGTGCAGGTCACAATGGCCTGGTTGCGGCGGCATATCTTGCCCGCGCTGGGCGTTCCGTTCTCGTTGTGGAGGCGGCTGATCACGTTGGCGGAGCGGCGATTTCTGCCGAAGTCTTTCCTGGTGTTGGCGCTCGGTTGAGTAAGTACTCCTACTTGGTTTCACTCCTACCCGAACAAGTTCGCCAGGAACTGGGCATGACCCTCACCACGGTCAAGCGAGCGGTATCGAGTTTTACCCCTAGTCCAGAAAATCCGGATCTCGCAATTACCATTCCACAAAGTGACCCAGAGGAGTTAAGGAAACGAATCACTGAATTCACGGGAAGTTCACGCGATGCCCAAGCGTGGCTTGAGTTCTACACCCGCACCGAGCGAATAGCTAAAATCGTATTCCCCACTTTGACCCAGCCACTTGTGTCTAAAGAAGATATGCGGGAACTGATTAACGACCCCAATGACTGGAATGACTTTTTTGTTCGCCCACTTGGCGAAGTCATTGAGGCAAGTATTTCAAATGGCACCCTTCGAGGAATAATCCTCACGGATGCGCTGATTGGCACGTTCGCAGATGCACATGATCTCAGCCTTCGTCAAAATATTTGTTTCCTCTATCACGTAATTGGCAATGGAACCGGGACATGGGATGTTCCCGTGGGTGGCATGGGGCAGGTAACGGGTCAATTAGAAGACATTGCCACCGCGGCTGGCGCGGTCATTCAAACGGGTGTCGAGGTGACCAAGCTAGAGGAGATTACCGGCGGCATCAGGGTGCAGGCGGGTAAACGTGACTGGACAGCTCGCAATGTTTTGTTAAATGCGACACCGAGTGTCCTAGCGGAACTTTTTGGTGACCCGGCTCCAATAATTGATATCGCTTCGGGAGGTGCCCAAATCAAAGTCAACATGCTGCTTTCGCGGTTGCCAAAGCTGCGAAGTGGGGCTTCCTCTGAAGCATTTAACGGAACCTTCCACATTAATGAGGGATATCAGCAACTCATTGATGCTTTTCAGGCAGCACAGGGAGGTGCCCTCCCCAACCCACTTCCAGCAGAGATTTATTGTCACAGTCTGACCGATCCATCTATTCTCTCCACTGAATTGCAGGAGCTTGGTGTACACACTCTGACGCTGTTCGCCCTTCACACCCCATATGAACTGTTTGCGCGTTCCAACAATCCCATCACCAAGGACCAAGCACTGCATGCTGTGCTAGCGACCCTTAATTCGGTGCTAGCCGAACCAATTGAGAATTGTTTATTCACCGGTCCTGACGGCAACCTATGTATTGAGGTCAACACAACTGTTGATATTGAGAACAATTTGAATATTGCCTCTGGGAATATCTTTCATTCTCCACTGGATTGGCCCTGGGCGCAGTCTGACTCGGAGATTGGATCCTGGGGAGTGGAAACTTCCCGCGAGAATGTTTATCTGTGCGGCAGTGGCGCTGCCCGAGGTGGCGGAGTGAGCGGAATACCAGGTCACAACGCTGCGAAAGCAATTCTCAACCGGGCGGCTAATAGTGAGGGAATCTCGACGTTTTATTAGGGAAGACCCTTCATTGGAATTGGGGTCGCGGTCCCAGGGTTTCCGCGTCAATAGAGGACTATCGTAGCGCGAAGAATCAAGATTCAACATTTATCCGCGGGAGCAAAGCCATGAATCTGAGAGAGTCCCTGAGCGGTGTTCAAGGGGCAATCGCGTGGAATTGGCAGCGGCTGGGTGATTCGGCGGCATTAGGACCTGCGGTTGCTTGGTTCTATTTGCCTTTAGGCCTTTTAGGCCCGGTTCTTCTGGAGCCCAATCGTGCTGGTGGGAGTGTTGGGGGTTGGCTTGTTGTTGGCTTGATCGGCCAGTCAGCAATCTTTGCGACATTGTGGATTTCCAGGCGATTAATTCATCGAAAAACAGCATCTCAATCACGTCCGTTCGCAAACCTCGTTGCAATTCTTATTGCAATCGGACTCAGGGCAGTTTTAATCGCATGGTTTGCAGAAGTTCTCAACCTCACCGATGATTTCGACATCGCGTATCGGCTTGGCGCGGGAATCTTTACTCAAACTGGATTAATCGTGGCAGTAGCCGTGATCGTAAGTTCCTTCAGCTTTCATCGTCAACTTGCCGCCAAGCTTTGGAGTCAGCAAGAACAATTGCGTGAATTGAATTCATCAATTCAGGAGCGGCTAGGAGGTATGCGCCGTGAACTTGCAGCACAGGTTCGTCTCACTATCAATCCATTGATTGAGGAAATCGATCGAGGCCTAGATCAGGTTGCTACCGGGGAAAATCCTGAGGCAATCCGGAAGGCAATTCAAGAGATTGTGGACGGACAATTACGCCCGCTATCTCGTAGCTTGGAATCGCAAATTGGAAACGGGTTAGTGCCACCTGCAAGTGCGTCAACTCCGTTGACCACATGGGTCCCACTTCCATCAAAGTCACCCCTGTCACTGCTCATTCGTCCATTTTCTGCAAGTTTTTTTGTCGCGCTACTGGCTGCATCCCCAGGGCTAATAGCGAATGGAATTGCTGGCGCAGTTGTTTACCCACTTGTTGCCTTCCTTCTGACCGCGCCGATTCTTCTCACACTTCGAGCACTCTTTGGGTCATGGAAACTCCCCGTATGGTGGGGTATCACATTTGTATTTGTTGTCACCGCGGTCGTGGTCGGGGCAGTAAGAATATTTGCAGCAGACCGAATCCTTATGTTTCCGAATACCAGTTTCCTGATTACGTTAATCGGAGGAGGACTAGCTGGAACCATTGCAGCGACTTATGCAATCGCGAATGAGCGTCGATTGTCAATTGAACAAGATTTGCAGAGTTCAGTTGATGAACTAAAGGTGAAATTAAGTGTCTTACAGCAGCATGAATTCGTTACCCGTAAAGAACTCAGTTATATCTTGCATGGCAGCGTTCAGAGCGCTCTGCATGTAGCAGCCATGCGTCTCGCATCAGATATCGAACCCGATGCAAATCTGCTGAGCACAATTCGAAGAGATATCGAAATCGCTACGGCTCGACTTGAGACACCGGCGTCAGTGGATTCATTACTTATTGACACATTGTCTGACATTGTTGAACTGTGGGACGGCACATGCTCAGTGAAGTGGACACTAGATCACCAAACTATTCGCAGGCTCGTTGAATCTCCTGTGGCCGCTAGTTGCATTGCTGAAGTAACAAGAGAGTGTATTGGGAACGCGATTCGACACGGTCAGGCCACCGAATTGTGGATAACAATCACTACGCAGGCGGATCGGGTAACTTTGACATCAATTGATAATGGCACGGTGGAAACGGATTGGAAGCCAGGGTTGGGCTCGCAAATGATGAATGAGATGTGCCTGTCTTGGTCACACTCGAAAGAACCTCAGGGCACCCGCGTTACGGCCGAAATTGCAATTTCCTGAATACAAATCCGTACAAATCACCCCAGCTCAACGCGATTTGCCACACAGAGCTCGTGAGCCACTTATGCTGCTCCCATGAATTCCGATGAAATTCGCTTAAGTTTTGACAACTTGAGGTCAATTCCTGGTGCTGTTTTGTGGACCATGTCTCCCGCTGGTGCGATCACCAGCATAAGTGAAACGATCCTGCAAGTGCGCGGGATAACTCCGGAGGAGGCATTGGCGCAGACACCCGATCAAATGCTTACTCAAAATTCACTGAGGGATTCCCTTGCCTACTTTGAGCAATTTAGTCGCGATGT
>CAITYI010000111.1 GCA_903896585.1 uncultured bacterium | reverse complement strand
GCCAATTCAGATACCGCTGCTCCCAGTGAAAGGCCGGTTTCAGCACTGAGGGTGCGGGCTACCGCCAACACCCGATCATCAATATCAAGCGTGGTGCGCATGGGAAAACCATAACATCAGAACATCACAGCATCGGAAAATCACGGTGAGTGAAACCTCAGGACGCTGATGGCTGTGCAGGATTTACCGGCGCTACCGGTGGCGGGACATCGCAGGAACGCCCGGCAGGACGGCCGGCAAAACGCCCGGCAATCCAGTCCACCGCTGCTGGGCCGGAAACGTGGGCGGCATCTTCATGGTTGACATCGCCCATCCACAGCATGCTGATGGTTGATCCGGCATCGCACCACTCTTTCTGAATAATGGAATTTGGCCAAGGGAGGACTACTTCGTCGGTTGTCCCTTGCGCAATGAAGACCGGCATGTCCACCGGCATGGGTGGGGGCGTCTGGGCCAGCATGGCATCGCGCCACTGCATATTGGTGAGCGGATCAAATGCGAATATCTGCTGACCTAACTTCTCGCGGACCAATGCTTCTAGGCCCGACTCCTTAATGCACTCGGCGGCCAATCGTTGACTGGCATCCCGCCCAGCGGTGGTGAGAACGGCGTCCACCGGCAACTCTAGATAGTAGGTGGGCCATGACTCAATCAAATCCGATCCAATAACCCAGCCAACCGCGGTATCCCACTGCGCCGAAGCAATGTCCGACAAATTCAGCGCAGGTGCGGCAGCGGCAACACCTACGAGTTCGAGCTCCGGAGCGAATTCCGATCCCAAGTGTCCGGTCCAAATTGATGCGTGCCCACCCTGGGAATGCCCAAAGGTGACATAACGATTACTTGCCTCGGCTTGGGGGATATTGCGGGCCGCCCGAACAGCATTGACAACATCTCTGACTTCAGACTGCGCAATCAAATATTGATTGGGACCCGGTGTTCCCAGCCCGACATAATCGGTTGCCACGACCACCCACCCCTGCTTGAGCATGGGGCTAATAAATGTGGTCATGTCCCCTATCGGACTAGTAGATCGCGATGGCACGCAGGCGGCACCCATGCCGAGGGTTCCGTGCTCCCACGCGACAACGGGTCGACCTTCCGCGGGTGCAGGCAGGGTCGGAATGAAGATCATGCCACCGGAAACGGCACGAGTTCCATCAGGTCGTTCAGAGACATAGAGAATTCGCTCCGCCGTGCCGCCGTCCACGGTAATGCCGAGAGGCTCGGTTCGAATTACCGTGCCTAACTCGGCTGGAATTGGATTCGGCGGTGTGTAGAACGGGTCGAGACTGATTTGTCGCTCCCGCCCGCTCTCCCAGCTTGAACCAACAAGTGCAATGCCATACAAGACACCTGCTGAGATTGCTCCCAGAACAATAAGTCCAATGACTTTGCCAATCCGCATTTGCTCAACTTAGACCACCGCCTGGCAGAGAGGCTAGGCAATGTTGATTAGGCCACCCACGAAACCTAGTTATGCTGCACAAGTGGCAACAGACCGACTTTTTAGTGACCTACTCCCCGGCGAGAGTTTCGGTGGTGCACTAAAAATTCGCCCCTCGGGGATCGGTTCATATAAACACATTGCCCGAGTGGCCATCGCGGCAACCATTGCATGGCTGATTGCAACCAATCTGTCCCAAAGCACCCTCGGGATCTTTGCCCCCATCACAACCCTGCTTGTAGTTCAAACATCGCCGTGGTCAACATTGGGTATCTCCGCGCAACGCGTTCTGGGAACTGGTGCTGGAGTCCTTGGTGCATCAATTTGGGTGAACCTCCTCGGGCTTTCGTGGTGGACATTTGGTCTTGGTCTGGTGATCTCACTTGTCATTGCGCGACTCTTGCCATTTTCATTTGGTGGTCAGATTCAAATTCCTATTGCCGTGATATTCGTGCTGTCCATTGGGCCGAACTCCATGCAACAGGATCTGTGGCGGGTACTCGATGTCGGCATCGGTGGCGCCGTGGGCATTGCGGCGGTGTTGGTGTGGCCGCCCAAACCACCGATCGGGCTGTTTCTCGACACCATGGCGAAGTATCGGGACGAGATCTTCGATGTACTGAAGGCTATTGGTCATGAATCAGGGACGGATGTGCACGGAAGGGTCCATGACTACATTCCCAAAGCGCGTCAATTGCGCGAGGGATCCCTGCAGGCGCGTGAGCAATTGGCGCAGGTATCCGAAGGGACCCACGCCAATCTGCGCGCTGGAAACATTCGATCCCAACTCCCCCAACTTGCACTATCACTTCGGCGCCTGCTGGGATTCGCAATCCAGGTGCGCGGACTTGCCGGTGCGACAGATGCGCTCTATGACCGACGTTTGCCCGCCGCCCTCACCCCCGACCAATTAAATGAACTGATCCGTGAACTTCTTGTGCAGGCCGAAAGTGTCATGGGATCTCAGGGTGAACCAATCGTGCTCGCTGGGGATACTGGCACATTGAATTCCACGGAACTTGCCGCATCAATCCGGAAGATGGCAACAGATGTCGTCGCTGATTTTGGCGATGTTTCATCCGTCTTGGAGTCAATCGCGATACTGGGCCGATTTGATTACTTGAGAGCCCAAGTTCAATCCTATGGAACCGGCGATCACATTTTCGATGAAGAAATTGAAGAACAGCAATAGTGATCTAAAGGCAGCGACAACCCGGACGGGCACTAGTCTTGCCGCATGACACATGAACGCGATGAACAACAGGAAAAGTCCCACGAGGGCATGTCCCAAGATGAAGCCCGTCACGAAGAAGACATTAAGCACCATCCCTTCAGCAAAGAAGCTGAAGAAGAAATCGAGTAGCACGACTTACCAGCGCTGTTATTTGTGCGCTGTTATTTGTGCTTTGTTACTAGTGTGTTAGAGCTTGACCGGGATCGACTCGTATCCGCGAATCACATGTGATTGATAGCGGGTGGGCGAACCAGCCAGAGTGAGTTCCGGGTAGCGCTGAAGTAGTGCAGATATTCCCACCCGAGTTTCCAATCTGGCTAATGACATTCCCAGACAAAAGTGCACCCCCTCGCCGAAGGCGAGATTTCTGCTGCCATCGCGATCGAATCTGAGTTCATCCGCGTGATCGAATTCCCTGGGGTCGCGATTAGCCGATGCAAAGATAGTGAGCACGCGGGATCCGGTGGGCAGATCCACGCCATGCATGGATACCGGCCGGGTCGTGACTCGTGACAACCACTGGCCCGGTGCATCTAGCCGCAAATACTCGGTAATAGCGGTCTGCGGCAGCTGCCCGTTCTCATTGAGTAACTGATCAGCGCTCACCTGCCCAACCGCCACCGAATGGGTGATGTTCCCGATAAGGCTGGTGGTCGTCTCCATGCCTGCGGCAATGAGCAAGAGGGTTAGCCCCTGAATCTCAGATGTCTT